>NZ_QQPQ01000013.1 GCF_003346715.1 Oceanispirochaeta sp. M1 | reverse complement strand
TTGCGTTCAGCTTCCTTCAGATTCCACCTCACAATGGACACCCTTGCTGTTCAGCTAGCAGTTCCCCCTATCGGGTCTGCAGGAGACTTTCACTCCCAAGTGGATGCACCCTGCTGGGCGCACTAAACAAAAAAGCCCCGTTTTAAAACGGAGCTTATTTATTATCGGGCTTAACAGATGATCAGGGAGTAATTCTTTTTCTGTCTCTGGGAAACAGAGAAGCTTCCTTGACATTAGCCAGTCCGAGGATTTTCTGAGTCAGACGTTCCAGACCGATGGCAAAACCACCATGGGGAGGACATCCATACTTGAAAATTGAAGCATAGGCACCCAGCTCCCCTTCGGTGAGACCGAACTTAGGCAGGGCCTCCTGAAACATCTTATATTCGTTTATACGGCGACCACCTGTTGTGATCTCCAGACCTCTGAAAACCAGGTCAAAACTCATGGTCTTCAAACCCTTTGGATAGGTGTAGAAAGGACGCTTTTTACGGGGGAACTCATTTATGAAAACCAGGTCAACGCCGTAGTTTTCCATGGCCCACTCAGAAATAACAACTTCTGCTTCAGGATTGATTTCAAATACACGGCGACCGATACGCTCAGAAACAATCTTTTTACACTTCTCATGGGTAATAACGGGAATTTTATCACAGAGCTCGGGTTCGGGCACTGTTGCACCCCAGTCATCAAGCTGTTTCTGGTTATTGGCTTTTACCTGGCTGAAGATATACTTAATTGCACCGCGTTCCAGCTCAATCAGCTCCATTTCATCTTCGATAAAAGCCATCTCCACATCCAGAGAGACATATTCATTTATATGACGGGAAGTTTCATGTTTTTCGGCTCTGTAGGCATGGCTTATTTCAAAGACACGTTCCAGTCCACTGGAAACCATGGTCTGTTTATAAACCTGGGGAGACTGTGCCAGACAGACAGTAGTATCAAAATATTCGACACGAAAGAGGTTGGTTCCCCCTTCGGTTGCTCCACCCACCAGCTTGGTTGATTTAATTTCAGTAAAATCAAGACCTCGGAGATATTCACCAAAGTAGCGCATAATATCAGCCTGAAGCCTGAAAATTGAGAGAATCTTCGGGTTTCGAAGTGAAATGCTTCGATTGTCCAGAATAGTTTCCAAACCAATTTTGGCAGGGTCCTGATTTACAGGAAAAGGAAGATCAGGAGCAGCAGGAGCCAGTACATCAATAGCGGTCAGCTGAAGTTCATATCCGCCGGGGGCTTTATCATTCTCATGAACAGTTCCTGTGGCTGATATAACAGATTCAAGAGTGAGATTGACTTCTTCATTGGTTACAAGCTGAATCTGTCCACTTCTATCTCTGAAAATGATAAAGTTGACTCCGCCCAGTTCACGGATTCTATGAACCCAGCCACTGACAGTGATCTCTTTACCTGCATGATCTTTTATATCTTTTGCTAATATACGCATTTTTTATTCCTAACCTAATACTTTTTCTTTCAATACCGACTGAACCACAGCTGGTGCTGCATTTCCTCCGGAAACCTTCATAATCTGCCCCACAAGGAATCCCATCTGACGGGCATCTCCGGCTTTGACAGCCTCAACAACATTTGAATGAGCTGCCATAACCTCATCAACGATCTTTCCGATTACTCCAGGATCTGAAATCTGAACCAGCTTCTTATCAATACAGATAGTTTCGGGATCTTGATCCTCATCGAAGATGTAATCCAGAACCTTCTTGGCAATCTTACCGCTGATCTGATCATCGGCTATCATGTCAATCAGTTTTGCCAGACGCTCAGCTGACAGAGGAGAGTTTTCAAGAGATATACCTTTACGGTTCAGCAGTTTTTTTACATCCGAAGAGAGCCAGGAATAGACCTGAACCGCATCGGCACCATTAAATACGGCCTGCTCAAAGAAGTCGGCTACAAATTTTTCCTCATGGATATACTCAGCCTGATCGGAATTAAGTCCATAACTTTTCATCAGGCGCTGTTTGCGCACAAGAGGAAGCTCACAGAGTCCGTTTTCAACATTCTTCAGAAACTCTGCAGAAGGCTTGAAGGGAGGTAGATCAGGTTCGGGGAAGTAACGATAATCGTTATCGTCTTCCTTCTTTCTCATGGGCTCTGACTGGTCTCTGTTTTCATTCCAGAGTCTTGTCTCCTGATCAATCTTTTTATCAGCATCCATAAACTCGCTCTGACGTCCAATCTCATAGTTAAGTGCCTTTCGGACAAAACGGGATGAGTTTAGGTTTTTGATCTCCACTTTAGGCCCCAGACCGGCACCCTGATGATTTATTGAAACGTTGGCGTCACAACGCATGGAACCTTCATCCATGTTTCCGTCACAGACACCAAGATATCGTACCAGACGGCGGAAGCTCTTCAGGAAGGCTTCTGCATCCTCACCGATAACAAGGTCAGGTTCAGTTACAACTTCAAGAAGGGGATATCCGGCACGGTTATAGTCCAGAAGGGACATATCGCCGGCATGTATCATCTTTCCCGCATCTTCTTCGAAGTGAACATCATGAATACGGACACGCTTAATGCTGTCTCCGATCTCTATATCGATATATCCGTCCCGTCCTACAGGATCTGAAAACTGAGAGATCTGGTAGTTCTTTGGCATATCAGGATAAAAATAATTTTTTCTATCAAACTTGGTATTGGGACTGAGCGTACAATTCAGTGCTCTGGCCACAACATATGACATCTGCATTGCTTTTTCATTCAATGTTGGCAGTACGCCGGGGAATCCCATACATACAGGACATATATTTGTATTCTCTTCATCACCAAAGTGTGCTTTACATCCGCAGAAGGCCTTTGTTTCCGCAGTAAGGTGTATATGAATTTCCAGACCGATAAATGACTGATACAAAACTTAACTCCAATCTGTGTTATAACCAGGAGCTTCAGGAGCCTGGAATTCCTTCTCCAATACTGAAGAAACCTGAAACAGGCGGTCTTCTTCAAAAGGAGGTGCCATAAACTGAACGCCCACGGGCAGTCCGTTTTCCAAAGTAGAGGGAACCGACAGTGCGGGATGTCCCACAAGGTTGGCCGTACATGTATAGAGATCTGCCTGCTTCTGCTGGAAAGTATCCAGATCGGAACTTCCGTGATGGAAGGCGGGTGTCGGGAATACGGGCATCATAAGGATGTCCGCTTTATCGTACCAGCGCTCTACATCCTGACGGATGGCTGTTCTGATTTTCTGAGCCTTTACATAATAACGATCCTGGAATCCTGAACGGAGAACGTAGGTTCCAAGGAGTATTCTGAGTTTAACTTCATCACCGAATCCCTCATGACGGGATTTTCTCATCAGGTCTGCAGGATTTTCAGCGAAAACAGGAGCATGGCCGTAACGGATGCCGTTGTAACGGGCCAGGTTTGCGCTTGCTTCAGCAGTGGCAATTGTATAATAGGCAGGAACAACATAATCCAGTGTAGGCAGTTCAATCTCAATGATGGAATAACCGGCTTTTTTCAATCTCTCAATTGTTGTGTCATAGGAAGCCTTCACCTCAGGATTAAGTGCACCCTCTTCAATCTTAAGTACACCCACAATCTTAACTTTTTTTCCAGAAGGAGTATGATCCAGAGATGTATGATCCATAGGGTCCTTCCCTTTCATGGCTTCAAATACAGTCTTACACATCTCTGTAGTTCTGGCGACAACTCCGATAACCTCAAGAGATGAAGCATAGGCTGTCAGGCCGTAACGGCTGACTACTCCGTAGGTAGGTTTAAGGCCGTATAATCCGCAGAAAGAAGCGGGCTGCCGGACAGAACCGCCTGTATCGGAGCCCAGAGCAAAAGGGACAAGACCGGCAGCTACTGCTGCGGCGCTTCCCCCGCTGGAACCTCCGGCTACACGTTCTGTATCCCAGGGATTGCTGGTTTTACCAAGAGCCGAATTATCGGTGGAGGAACCCATTCCGAACTCATCAAGGTTGGTTTTACCCACCATGACGGCTCCGGCTTCCTGCAGCTTCTTCACTGCTGTGGCAGTATAAGGAGATACCAGATGTTCCAGCATCTTTGAACCACAGGTCAGTTTGTAGTTTTTAACTGCAATATTATCTTTGACAGCAAAGGGAATACCAGACAGAGTTCCTTCGGGGATTGTCCCATCCAGACTTCTGTTAGGATCAAACTCAAGAAAACTTCCTATTTTCTTTTCCCAACCATCTACATAGTTTTTATACGCTTTTAAGGTCTGTGGCTGAGAACACACAGCAGACCATTTCTTTTCAAAATCAGACATGATTTACCTTTTGTAATGAATAATTTTTTTGACTCTAATTAAAGTACATTGGGGATAAGGATGAACCTGTCTTCCAGGTCTGGAGCACATTCGAGCAATTCATCCGGTTGGGCTTCATTAGGACGCCTGCGATCTTCACGCAGGCGGTTCTCCTTCTGAAGTGCATGTATGGTGGGCTCGAGAGCCTCCACATCAAGTTCATTCATCTTTTCAAAATAGCTGAGCATCCGGGAAACTTCGTCTCCCAATCTCTGTGTTTCTGCCTCATCCAGAACAAGGCTGGCGAGTGTAGCCGTAACTGTTAAATCACTTTTTTCCATAATCTGTTATTTATAACCGTATAAATATGTAATGTCAATAATACCGACTTATAGGTCAGTACTCAAATCAGCTATACAATAGAGATGTAATTACATACTCTACATATATTTAACATACATGTGGAGTAGTGAAATCTATATTGTATATTTATTATTGCAAGGCCATATTTCGCTATTTGCAGCATAAAAAAACTACAGACTTAAATTCAACGGGAAGGTTCTATCCAGTTAAGGACATCCAGATCTTCATCATCTTCATAAAGAGGTATGTTTTTTTCAGGAACGATAGTGTCCAGTCTCCGACAGATTCCTTCCAGAGAGGAGGTCAGATTATCACGGTGTTCCGTGCTGTAGGGCTTTCTTGAAGTGATGGAACGGGAGACTCCTGCCATCCATTCAACATATCCCAGATACTGCAGTGATATTCCCAGATTCTTCCTGCTGATAACTCTCAGTTTCTTACCCAGATCCTTATCGGATGAAGAACGGCCCATATTTATTATAACTCCTGGGTAGAATACACTCAGCTTATCCCTTACAGATTCAGCATATTCCGGATCAATCTCACCCAGGCGGTCCGCCAGAGTAAAAAGTGATGATCCTGAACCTTCAAGCCTCTGTTTGAAGAAATTCTTTATTAGTTCTCTCTCTTCGGAATTGGGAGGAAATGATCTGTATATTGAACGGGACAGAGCTGTTTTTAGAAATGAATAAGCATTGAGAATGGCTGTGGTTTCTGGAACAGTAACGACAATACCCTGGGGAAAAGGGATAAAATAATCCACAATATTATGTGTGGTACCCGCCCCCAGATCCAAAAGGATATAATCGGCAACAAGTCCCGGCAGTTCCTTGATAATCTTCATTTTCTGAAAATAGTGCTGCTGTGCAGCAGCTGTGAAAAGACCGTCTCCGGGAATAAAATAGAGCCTGTCTATTCCTGTAGGAATTACCAGTGATTCCAGACTGTCAGCCTGTTTATTCAGATAGTTGCCTATACCTGCACTAGTATTTCTAATACCGAGAAATGTATGAAGATTGGAGCCGCCAAGGTCAAGATCCACAAGAATAACTGTCTTTCCCATCCGGGCCAGAGTAACTCCAAGATTGACTGTTAAAAAAGATTTGCCGACACCGCCTTTACCACTGGCAACAGGGATGATTCTATTCATTCTTTTACTATCGGACAGTGGTTTCAATAACTGAAAAGGTAACAAAAGAAGGTTCAGTTTTTATTGTTTAATCTATTTTTATTAATTTACTGTTGTGTACTATTTTTTCAGGGTCTAGAATGAATATGTGTTTAAGTTAAAACACAGAGTGCAGCCCTCCGGGCTCATCTATTATTTTAAGGAGACCATCGGGTCTCTTTAAAGAAACACAAAGGCTGTAATACAGCTTTGAAAGTAAGGAGAAACTAAATGAAGAAAGGCTCGATTCTATTCAAGACAGGAACAATGTTATTTGCCCTGGTAATGCTTCTGGCATCCTGTTCCTCTATACCTAAAATTGAGGATACTTCCCTCGTTATCGCACACACAAACGATACACACGGCCGTATTCTTGAAGGTAAATATGACGGTATGGGATTTGCAAAAATATCTACTGAAGTAATGAAACTGAGAGACGAAAACCCCAACGTTCTACTGCTGGATGCAGGGGACACATTTCATGGAACTACTCTGGTAACCCTTTCCAAGGGTGAAGCTGCTGTAAAGATTCTCAATGCAATGGGTTATGATGCAATGACTCCCGGTAACCATGACTTTAACTATGGAAAAGATAGACTCCTCGAATTGGCTGCTATGTGTGAATTCCCCGTAGTCTGCGCCAATGTTATTGACGATGCCACAGGTGAAACAATCCTCCCCCCCTACACTATTATTGATGTAAACGGCCTTCTAGTCGGTATTTTCGGCCTGACAACAGATGAAACTCTGTACAAGACTCATCCTAAAAATGTCGAAGGTCTTACTTTCCGTGATCCTGCTGTAGTTGCACAGGAGATGGTTGATGAGCTCAGAGATGAGGTACATGTACTTATAGCTCTTGGACACCTCGGGGTTGATGACGAGACAATAAATACCTCAACTTCTGTAATGGAAAAAGTTATGGGCATTGATCTTTTTGTAGACGGCCACAGCCACACTCCCATGGAAGAAGGAATTGCTGCCGGTTCCGGTCTTATTGTTCAGTCCGGTTACCATGATAAAAACCTGGGAATTGCCAAGGTTAATTATTCCATGGAAATGGGCATAAAATCCGAAGCCATGCTGTTCACAAAAGAAGCTTCAGCTGATGTAATTGATGATGCTGCGATCCTCTCTCTGGTTGAAGGAATCAATGCTGAAAATGAAAAAGTAACTTCAGTAGTTGTTACCAAATCCGATGTCCTTCTGGACGGAGAAAGAGCAAATGTAAGAACTGGTTCTACCAACCTGGGAGACCTGATCGGAGCGGCTCTTCTGGATGCTACCGAAGCTGATATAAGTCTTCAGAACGGTGGGGGAATCAGAACCTCAATAGAAGCCGGAGATGTAACCAAGGGTGAAATTATATCTGTACTTCCTTTCGGAAATACCGTCACTGTTCTTGAAATCACAGGTCAGGGCGTTATCGAAGTTATTGAAAACGGAGTTAAAGCATACCCCGAAGCCAGCGGCGGCTATTGTCATATGGCAGGTTTGACTTTTGAATTTGACGAAACAAAACCCGCAGGAAGCCGTGTAACCAAGGTAATGGTAGCAGGAAAAGAACTTGATCCTTCTGCAAAATACAGCCTGGCCACCAATGACTTTCTTGCAGCCGGCGGTGATCAATATGAGATGCTTATAGGACTCAAGGTTCTTGCAGAAATGGGCACTCTTGATGATATTCTTGTTGCATATATGAATAAATAATCTATCCGGATAATATTTGTGCATAAAAAACCACGGGCTGTCCCGTGGTTTTTTTATGCATAACCAATACCAGATTTATGAATGACCGAAATAGCGCTGTTTTCTCTGATTGTTCATTTTGACTGATTCCTTAATTCCGTATTCACCTTTCATCATACTCAGGGGTTGTGTCTTCCGTTTAAGAGGAATACCACAATCCGGGCAGTTGGCATCATTCTCACTGCAGCGATTACATACATAATAATATTTATTGCAGTGAGAGCAATAATGTTTTTTGCTTATCGCTCTGTAAATAGTTCGGCAACAGTCACAGGTAGCCTCTTTCAGCTCATACATAAAATTTCTCCTTTGGTTGCATAGGCGAGCAACAGGCTTTGCCTGTGGACCAGCCTTAGCTAATAATTTCTCCATAATATGCTTATATTTTCGTAGGAATTACTTATTCTCTGAATAGGCCGTTTGGTATGTTTTTCATTAGTCCTGTCTGCATAAAAAAAGGCCCTCCGAAGAGGACCTTTATACAAACATCTAAACTATGTAAATCTATTCTTATTTCAGATATGCATCCACAGCTTCTGCTGCACTTCTACCATGTCCCAGAGCTCTTACAACCAGGGAAGCTCCTGTTTCGGCGTCTCCTGCAGCAAATACTCCATCAATGGTAGTACCGTAGTTACCGTCGGTTTTTATATTACCGCGACCGTCCAGTTCAAGGTTAAGGTCTGTGATAATACGGTTATGCTCAACATGTACAAAACCCATTGCCAGGAATACAAGGTCCACATCCAGATCAAACTCACTACCCACAATGGGAACAAGCTGAGGACGTCCACCTGCAGGATCTGCTTTCCATTCAACTCTCTGGAAGCTGCCTTTTTCAACAAAGCCTTTCTTACCATAAAATCCGAGAGTGCTGATATTCCAGTCCCGTTCACATCCCTCGTTATGGGAGGATGAAGTTCTCAGGATGGAGGGCCAGTCAGGCCAGCTGGGGTTATGGGCATTTTTCCAATCCAGAGGCTTAGGCATGATTTCATACTGGTATACTTTTTCAGCACCCTGTCTATTGGCAGTACCTACACAGTCAGAACCTGTATCACCACCGCCTATGACCAGAACAGTTTTTCCTTTTGCATTGATGACTTCTTCATCATAAAATTCGCCCGAAACATTTTTATTGGACTGTCCCAGATACTCCATGGCGAAGTGTACACCCTTAAGCTCACGTCCTGGGACAGGAAGATTACGGGGAGCACCGGCACCCATAGTGATGAGTACAGAATCATATTTATTCTGCAGATAGCGAATAGAGAGATCTTCACCGATGGCTACACCGGTTTCAAAACTGACACCCTCGGCCTTCATCTGCTGGATTCTTCTATCAAGAACAGATTTATCCAGCTTGAAATCGGGAATACCGTAGCGGAGGAGTCCCCCGATTTTCTCACTCTTCTCAAAGAGAGTTACCTGATGACCCATGCGCCGCAGCTGCTGACTGGCAGCCATACCCGAAGGTCCGCTTCCTACAACAGCAACACTCTTACCTGTCTCTATTCTGGGAGGACGGGGAACAACCCAACCGGCAGCAAATGCTTTTTCGATTATACCGAGTTCCATCTGCTTAATGGCTACGGGAGCATCATTGATGCTGAGAGTACATGAAGTCTCACAGGGAGCAGGACAGATACGTCCTGTCACTTCAGGAAAGTTATTGGTTATCTCAAGACGCTCAAAGGCCTCTTTATACTGTCCCCTGTATACAGCATCATTCCACTCAGGAATAAGATTGCTGATGGGACAACCCAGGTTATGACAGAAGGGAGTACCGCAGTCCATACAGCGTGCCCCCTGATCAGCCAGACCCTCAATGGGAGTGGGGATCATCACTTCTTTATAATCTTTCAATCTATCTTCTACAGCACGGTACTTAAAATCCGTTCTGTCATGTTCTAAAAATCCGAGAACCTTACCCATTATGCATATACCTCCTCGGTAATCGCTGTTTCTTCTGTTTCCTTGGTTTCTCTTTCCCTGATCCCCTCGAGGGCCTTTCTGTATTCCAGAGGCATGACCTTTACAAAGGAGTGAAGAGATTCTTGCCAGGATTCAATAATCAGCTTTCCCTGTTTACTGTCTGTATGTTCAATATGACGGTTGATCATGGCTTTGAGGAACTCAATATCCTCGGCATCCACAACCGGTTCGATATCTACCATTTCCAGGTTACACCGGGTATCAAAGAGCTGATTTTCATCGTAGACATAGGCGACACCGCCACTCATACCTGCCGCAAAGTTCACACCGGTTTTACCCAGAATGATAACTCTTCCTCCGGTCATGTATTCACATCCATGGTCACCGACACCTTCGACAACTGCAAGGGCACCGGAGTTTCTGACAGCGAAACGCTCACCTGCCCGGCCGCTGATAAAGACCTCACCACCGGTGGCTCCGAACAGATTCACATTACCGGTAATGATATTCCTGAAACCTGAGAAGGTTGAACCTGCATGGGGATAGAGAATAATTCGCCCACCGGAAAGTCCTTTACCCAGATAGTCATTACTCTCCCCTTCAAGTTCAAAGGTAATTCCCTTTGTAAGGAAGGCTCCAAAACTCTGCCCTGCAGATCCTTTCAGATTGACATGGATGGTATCATCCTTAAGCCCTTCTGCACCGTAACGTGTGGTTACTTCATAACTGAGAGTCGCACCCACAGTTCTGTTGCAGTTTTTAATAGGCTGTTCGATAACAACAGGATTTTTATTTTCAATGGCATCCTTTGCCTTTTCAATCAGTCCCTTATCCAGGGAGAGTGATAAGTCGTGATCCTGCTTTGAAGTACAGTAAAGAGGCTCTCCCCCCGATGTATCAGGAGCCATAAGAACATTACTGAAATCCAGTCCTTTTGCTTTGTAATGATCAAGTGCATCATTAACTTCCAGACACTCTACATGACCGACCATCTCTTCAAATGTTCTGAATCCCAGTTCTGCCATATACTCTCTTACTTCCTGAGCAATGTAGGTCATGAAGTTTCTCAAATGCTCAGGTTTACCTGTAAATCTTTTTCTTAATTCTTCATTCTGAGTCGCAATTCCTACAGGACAGGCATTTGTGTGACATTTTCTCATCATCACACATCCCAGAGATACCAGTGATGCTGTTCCAAAACCGAACTCTTCTGCACCCAGAAGTGCTGCAATAACAACGTCACGCCCGGTTTTCATCTGTCCATCACACTGAATGCGTATTCTGGATCTAAGCTTATTCATAACCAGAACCTGTTGAGTTTCAGCCAGACCGATTTCCCAGGCACCTCCTGCATGTTTCAGAGAAGAGAGAGGTGATGCTCCTGTACCGCCGTCACCGCCGGAGATAAGAACCATATCCGCCTTACCCTTTGCAACACCCGCAGCAACTGTACCGACACCGACTTCAGAAACAAGTTTTACCGAAACACGGGCCTTGGGATTGGCATTTTTCAGGTCGAAGATCAGCTGTGAAAGATCCTCAATAGAGTAGATATCATGATGAGGAGGGGGTGAGATAAGCATTACACCAGGGGTTGCGTGACGTACTTTTGCTACAACGTCATTTACCTTATGACCGGGAAGCTGCCCACCCTCGCCGGGTTTGGCTCCCTGTGCCATCTTGATCTGCAATTCATTACAGTTTGCCAGATAAGGGCTGTCTACACCGAAACGCCCGGAAGCAATTTGTTTGATATTACTTCTGGCATTATCACCGTTTTCCCTTACAGTGTAGCGGGCCATATCTTCGCCACCCTCACCTGAGTTGCTGTTGGCTCCAAGACCATTCATGGCGATAGCCATGGTCTCGTGAACTTCCTTACTCATTGATCCAAAGGACATGGCTGAAGAAACAAAGCGTTTCACGATTTCTGAAGCGGCTTCAACTTCTTCTATGGGTACGGACTTAGCGGGTTTGAACTGAAACAATCCTCTCAAGGTATTCAGGTTCTTACTTATATCGTTTACACCCTGAGTATATTTCTTGAAGATTTCATAATCTCCGTTTCGTACTGCTTTCTGCATATTGACCACAGCTTCCGCTGAGAATAGGTGTTTATCGGCATTCTTTCTACTGGAAAACTCACCACCCGCCTCAAGACGGTTACTGTAGACATCTTTTTCACTCCAGGCTTTTCTGTGTCTGGAAAGAACATCATGCTCAACAACTTCAATATCAATACCGCCCACTCTTGAGGCTGTACCGTCAAAGTATTTTTCAATAAAAGACTCTGAAAGTCCGATGGCTTCATAAATCTGTGAACCTCTATAACTCCTGATGGTTGAAACACCCATTTTGGACATAACCTTGAGAAGTCCCTTCTTCACCGCTGTAATATAATGTTCAATGGCCTGAGGTAATGTGAGCTCATCATTGAGGTAGCCTCTGACTTTAAGATCAGAGAGTGCTTCGAATACGAGGTAGGGATTCACACCGCTGGCTCCGTATCCGATAAGAGTTGCAAAATGGTGTACTGAACGTACTTCTCCGGATTCGATAATCAGACCGGCCAGATGACGTTTCCCCCGGCGTACCAGAAAATGATGAACAGCAGACATTGCCAGAAGTGCTGGAATTGCCGCATGCCGCTTATCCACACCTCTGTCCGAGAGGATAATCAGGGAATGTCCCTGGTCAATCTGCTCCTCTGCGTTCAGGCATAGCTTATCAACTGCATCTTCCAGCAGCCCCTCTTTCTCGGTGATTTCAAAAAGGATGGGTACAGTACAGACCTTGAAGTCATCAAGATCAACAGACTTTAGACTCTTGATATCATCATTTGTCAGAACAGGATGAGTCAGCTTCAATTGACGGCAGTGTTCGGGAGTCTCTTTCAGAAGATTGCGCTCTTTTCCTACAAAACTCATAAGTGACATAACAAGATGTTCTCTATAAGGATCGATAGGAGGGTTGGTTACCTGCGCAAAAAGCTGTTTAAAGTAATCATAGAGAAGCTGTGGTTTCTCAGAGAGAACAGCCAGCGGGCTGTCATTCCCCATAGAACCAATAGGTTCCTGGCTGTTACTGGCCATGGGAGTGATTACTTTCCGTATATCTTCGAAGGTGTAACCAAAGGACTTCATTCTTTCCAAAAGAGTCTCTGAATCATGTTTAATTTTCCGGGCTGCTCCATGGAGACCCTTAAGCTCGATTTTCTGTTCACTGAGCCATCGTCTGTAGGGTTTCTGACGGGAGATGATACTCTTGATCTCATTATCCCGGATAACTCTATGCATATTCAGGTCAACCAGAAACATCTTTCCGGGTTCAAGTCTTCCGTTTTCCAGAATATCCTCTGGATCGATATCGATAACACCGGCTTCAGATGCAAGAACAACCTTACCGCTCTTGGTAATGGTATAACGCCCCGGTCTCAGACCGTTTCTGTCCAGGGTGGCACCAATTTTATATCCATCCGTAAAAACCAGTGCGGCAGGTCCATCCCAGGGCTCCATGATAGCGGCATGATATTCAAAAAAGTTTCTTTTATCTTCTGAAATATGAAATTTGGTTCCGAAGGCTTCAGGAACCATCATCATCATGGAGTGCTCCATTGAACGTCCGCCATTGGAGAGAAGTTCAAAGACATTATCAAAAGCGGCCGAGTCAGATCCGTTGGACTGAACAATGGGATACATCTTTTTAAGATCATCACCGAACTCTTCAGAAGACAGAGATGTTTCTCTTGCCTTCATATTATTTGTATTTCTTCTAAGAGTGTTAATCTCTCCGTTATGAGCAATATAGCGGAATGGCTGGGCAAGAGGCCATGAGGGAAAAGTGTTGGTACTGTATCTCTGGTGAACCAGTGCCATGGCGGATATGAAATCCTCTTCACCAAGATCGGGATAGAATGTTACAAACTGAGGAGCTACAAACATTCCCTTGTATATAATGGTTTTTGAAGAGAGAGAGGGAATATAATAATCATCCAGTTCCATGCCCTTTGCTATTGCGGCATTTTCAAGACATTTTCTCAATGTATAGAGTTTACGTTCCAGTTGTTCCGCTGCATGACCTTCAAATGATACAAAAACCTGCTTGAATGAAGGCATTACTTTTCTGGCAAGTTCACCAAGGCATTCAGGATCGACAGGCACGTCTCTCCAGCCCAGAAGATTTCCACCCTCCCAGGCAATAACTCTTTCAGTCATAGCAACGGCAAGGGCAGCCTGTTTGGGATCAGCCGGGAGAAAAATCATCCCCGCACCGTAAGTACCTTCTTCAGGAAGTAAAAAAGGAAGTACTCTTGAAAAGAACTTATGAGGCATCTGAAGCAGCATTCCGGCTCCGTCACCGGTCTTCATATCACCACCGACTGCACCTCTGTGTTCCAGGTTACAGAGGATCTGTACACCCTCTTCAACAATTTTATGGGTTCTTTCTCCGTCAATTCTGGCTACAAAACCGACACCGCAGGCATCGTGTTCATTAGCCGGATCATAGAGTCCCCTCTTTTTTAACATAGACTTACTCCTTTACAGCCGAATTGCACAAAAACGTTTTACGGCAATACATTGCCACAAAAAAAATATACAATAAAATAAAGAATGTCAAGTCGGTCATATATACCTGGGAGGTAAAATAATTGAGAAAATTGACTTCTATTGACCATACATGAACAAAAAAAATCACTAATGAGGAGGGAATTAACTATGGGAAAGAGAGAAAATCAGGTTTTTTCTACAGAATCAAAGCCGAAATCAACAAGGAAAGCTTCTTTATAGAGAGATAAGCGTACTTTGATACGGCTTTTTCTTTTATCAACTTTAACAATCTGTCCTTCAAGCCCCATGAGAGGACCCTTGAGAACCTTGATACTTTTGTCTTCTTCAAAGACAACCTTGGAAAAACCGGCAATTTCTCCAGATTTTAAGAAATGATTCAATTGCCGTTCTTCATCATCTGACAGAGGCATTGGATGCCCTTCCATCTTGAGAAATGAGAAGATTCCGGATACATTCCTGACGGCTTCCAGCTGTCCTGCTGATATCTCATCACATCTGAGAAAGAGATATCCCGGGAAAAGAGGCTCATTCTTCTCAAACCACTCTCCCTTTTTCCGCAGGCGCAGCTTTCTTCGGGGAAAAAGGAGAGACTTCTCCTCAAATTCACCCGTTTTCATGAGCTTAGTTCGACACTCAAGCTCTTTAGAGCTGCTCACCTGTATAACAAAGCATGACATCAGTCATTCTCCCTGACAACTTCAGTTTCAACAGTTGTTGCCGGAGTATGGTAGAAAAGATAAATAGATAAGGCTGTAAGCAGCATCCCTGAAATGGAGAGTAACTCGGGATTATCATCCTTCATAAATACCCAGCTGATAACAGCTCCGGCGATAGGAATCAGAAATTTCCATACTGCCATTTGCGAAAGAGATTCCTTACGAACCTTCAGAAGATAATACCAGATAGAAAAACCTGCAGCGCTGACAAAGATCAGCCAGACCAGGGCCAGAGAGAATTCCTGCACAGGAATATCAGCATAGGGTCTGTCACCCTTCAGCACAGCGGTAAGCAGAAGAGCTGCCCCACCCGCCATAAGCTGCCCGGCATTCAGAAGGAATGGATCAAGATCATCCGGACTTTTAGCAACAAGAACACTGGCCATAGCTCCGAAAACAAGAGCGGCCAGCATAATAAGAACAGCTTTCAGCTCAGATGCAGCACCACTCAGCAGATCTGAAGATCCTGCAAATGAGACAAGAACGACTCCTGCAGCACCAAGAATAAGACAAAAGAACTGCCTTCTGTTCAGACGACTTCCCGCAAGGGTGAAATGAGCCGTAACTGCCACGATGAGGGGGCCTACTCCATTAACTATGGCCCCGGTTGATGCCCTCATCAGGGTCAGGGAATAAAAGAAAAGACTGTATAGGCCAAAAGTCTGAAACATACCCACCAGAAGCAGCTGCCTCCAGTGTTCTCTAATCTGCCTTAGCTTACCCGGTTTTCTATACAGCAGAGCAACAGCTAAGCCGGCAAGAAAGAAACGGATACCCGCAAAAAGCATGGGGGGCATGGATCTAAGACCTATCTTCACCCCAAGAAATGCGGTTGACCAGAGGAGACAGGCAAATACTGCAAGGAGTCTGGAATTAGCTGATTTCAACACACTCTTCCCTCAGCCATTTAACTTCTTCTTCATTAAGGTATGGAGAGAGACGCTTCAGAACTTCATTATGATACGCATTAATCCAGGATTTTTCACCATTATCAAGTAGAGACCGGTCAATCAGCTTCTGCTCATAGGGACAGAGTGTCATTGTCTCAAATGCATAAAAGCTCTCAACTTCGGGATTATCCTTCCAGGGCACTGTCATAATCAGATTCTCAATCCTGATACCATGCTCACCTTCTCTATAGATACCGGGTTCATTTGAAGTGATCATTCCAGGCTTCAGAGCCTCATCCACGGGATGAGAACTGATTCTTTGGGGACCTTCATGAACATTCAGGATATACCCTACTCCGTGACCCGTACCATGACCGTAATTAAGGCCGGCATTCCATAGAGGCTGTCTGGCAAGAAGATCAAGCTGATATCCCCGGGTTCCTTCTGGATATACAGCTATGGATAGAGCAATATGGCCCTTTAGCACCAGAGTGTAATCATGCTTCTCTCTCGCACTGGGAGTTCCCATACTCAGGGTCCTCGTTATATCGGTGGTACCATCTTTATACTGACCGCCGGAATCGATAAGAAATAGACTCTCCCTGCCTATGGTGAACTGAGAAATCTCTTCAGCTTCATAATGACAAATGGCTCCATGAGCCTTATAAGCGGGAATGGGGCTGAAACTTTCACTTAAAAAACCGTCCTGCTCAGCCCTGAAACCGCGTAACGCAGAGGCTGCCTTAAGTTCTGTGACTTTGCTGCCTGACTCATCTACTGCATCTCTGATCCAGCGGATAAAACGAACCACAGCGGTTCCATCCTTCTCCATACAGTGCCTGAGTCTCTCCTGCTCCACAGGGTTTTTCTCAGCTTTCATTCTGGTTGAGATATCGACCCCCTTTAATGGAAGTACAGAATCTGAAAGAACTGACATCAAGGAAGAATTGATACGATCGGGACTTAAGTAGAGGCTGAGATCCCTCAGGCTGCTCAAATGCTCTTTTACAGAACCATATGAACGAATCTCAACATTCCGGGAGTTCATCTCTTTTCTAAGGTCATCACCGATTTTGGAACCATCAACAAACCAGATAATAGAATCCTGTGAGAGGTAGAGAAAACTCTGTACAACAGGGTTATAAGGTACATCTCCACCACGAACATTAAGGGTCCAGGCCACATCATCCAGTGAGGCGATAAGGGTAGCATCCATTTTACGGCTCTTAAGTTCAGCTCTGATTCGCTCTATTCTTGAGAGAGTACTCTCTCCTGACTCCTCTTCACTGAGAGACCAGACTTTCGCCAGAGAATCATCCGGACGATCGATCCAGAGAGAACCGATAAGGTCTTCACTGCCGTCTATGAGTATCTTTTTTTCTCCGAATGCCTGAGCCATTGCCTCCCACTCCTTAAGAGTCAAAGTTCGACCGTCCATACCAATTACAGCATTCTCCTTCAGACTGGAGCTGATCCACTCAAGATAGGAGGGTACATCTGGCTCATTCATCTTGAAAAGCTTGACACCGCTCCCCGACAGCTCTTCGGCAGCCTGAATAAAATAACGGAAGTCCGTCCATAGACCAGCCTCGTCGCTGGTGATGACAGCGATACCGGCACTCCCTGTAAATCCAGTGATCCAGCTGCGGCATCTCCAATGGTCCGAAACATACTCACTGCCATGGGGATCTGAGCTGAATACAACATAGGCATCCAGATTATTTTCTTCCATTCTACGACGTAGAGCACTGAGCCTTTCCTGTACTGTCATGGGGTCACTTCCTTTATCCATATAACTTTTACTTAATATAAGGAGAATTCTGCCGAAAATTATAATGGTGACGGCATGGGATCAATATTCCCCTCCCAACGAATACTCCTGTGTTGTTCCATTTAGTCGGTTTGCCCCGCTTCGGCGGGGCAGTTTTTTTATAACGCCACTCTTTTATAAGCTAAAATCAAAAATCTGTCAGCGTTTAACAGCCCGGATATAAATACGTACGGGTGCGGGATAGCCTTCTACTGTTTTATCGGGATTATCCGGGTCAAGAAAGTGTTCAAGAGACTCATAGATAGCCCATGGGGTCTGTCTCTGCTCTTCATTTTCAAGCTTGAAATTTTCAAAGATCTCTATCTTATGAAATCCGCAGCGGGCCAGCATATTCTTAAGGGCTGAAGCAGTTGGTAAAAACCAGTAACCTGGAGCTTTCATATAGCGCCCCTCGGGAAACAGACAATAGGGATCATCCCCTGGGATTCCACTGGATTCAAGAATCAGTGTTCCGCCGGGCTTCATGCAGTTATTGATTGTATTAAGCGTCTGAAGGGGATTCCGTCTGTGATATATGATTCCCATAAAAAAGACAACATCAAAAAACCCTTTAAAAATATCGAGATCCTCTACACCGAGAAGGTCAAAATTAACCCTTGGGTCCATATGGAATTTTCTATTGAGCTGATGATGAAAATAGTAACGGACCATAGGATCAACACCCAGAATAAACCAGGGATCTTCTGAGAGCATACGATACATATAGTATTCATTGTTACAACCGATATCGCAGATCTTTTTATTCTTCATATCCGGCAGCCAGGGAGCAACTCTGTCCCATTTAAGATGACTCCGCCATTCAGAATCTATTTCAGTACCGTAATACTCAAAGGGGCCTTTTCTCCAGGGAATCAGAGATTTCAATGAAGCAGTCAGGGCATCCTGATCCTCAGGATTCAGAATACCGGCGTCTCCAAAGCGTATGGTATCACCCTTAAAGTCAAAACTATCTCCCCTACGCTCCTTTACCTGCTCCAGAGGAGTCTGAAAAACTCGCGCAGAGGGTTTATCCAGCAGAGAGGACTGTTCCCGCCGTCTCTGCTCCAGAACTTCTGTATCCAGTTCTCCCGGATAGGGATCATAGTAACGATCTGCCAGATAGGCATCGCTCATGGAGGGTGTTGAGGGAGTATGCATATGATTATCCTTTTTTAAGACAGATAAATGAGGAAAAATTGTACCAGGTATAGAAGAGATCAACCGCCTCAAATCCGCAGATTTTAAACAGGTCCTCTTCTTCGGAGATGGGATAGGGAATCAGTACATTCTCAAGGGCCTCCCTTTTACGGGCAATCTCAAGCTCACTGTATCCGTTTTTCCTCTTCAGGTTATAATAGTTATCTACAAAAATACGACTGATATCTGTATGGGACTGAAGAGTCTTATCACTGACCAGGAGAATACCGTTATGATTAAGCCCCTGATAGATTTTCCGGATCAGTTTTTCTCTGTGGAAGGGATCTATAAACTGCAGTGTATAATTCATAATGACAACAGAAGCATCTTCTATGGTCTCATCCATGATATCGGATTCTTGTATAACAATTCTATCAGGATCATAATTAAGACCTTCAAGTTTCTCTACAGCCTCTTTACACATAGGGGCTGAATTATCGATACCTTTAATATAATAATCGCTAAGTCCGTGTTCTTTCAGACCTTCCAGAATTAACGCAACCGTAGTTCCTGTTGAACAACCAAGGTCATAAATACGGCTGCCCTCCTGGTAAAAAGTCAGAGCCAGAGTTGTCACCATCTCCTGAACATCTTTATAATGAGGAATACTTCTCTCGGCCATATCATCAAAAACATGGGCAACCCCTTCATTAAATTCAAAGGCTCTGACCACTGGGTCAATACTCTCAAAAACTTTATCTTTCCGGCTCATAACTGAATCCTTCTCCCAATACTTCACGCACATCGGAAATGAAAATAAAAGCCTCAGGGTCTTCTTCCTGTACGATTTTTTTCATATGAGGAATATCTCTGCTTCGCAGAACACACATCAGCACAGGCCGATCCATTCCGGTATACATTCCCCGTCCTTTAAGCTCTGTAACACCTCTACTGAGCTCTGTCAGAAGTCTGCTGCTGATGCGGTCAGACTGAAGTGAAATAACATAAGCCGCCTTCGTATAATTGATACCGACAACAATAAAATCGATAACACGTGCTGTAATAAAGATTGTCACTGAAGCATAAAGGGCCAGTTCATATTGCCTGAAAACTAATGCAGCCATTATTACAACCATAGCATCAATTATCAGCAGAAGATGGCTGATAGAGAGGAATGGAATATATTTATGAATAATTGCAGCGGCAAGATCTGTACCGCCTGTTGTGGCATCTCTTTTAAAAATTATACCGAGTCCAGCTCCAACAAGAGCCCCGCCGAACAGGACAGACAGAAAAAGATCATCCGTAACAGCAGGAATAAAAGCCAGTCCGTCAATTGCCAGAGAGAGAGCTATGGTTGCAAAAAGAGTTTTAACACCAAACGACGTCCCCAGTACTTTCCATGAAACCAGAAATAAAGGGATATTCATAACCAGAACGGTCATACCCACAGGGAGGTTATAAAGATAGAACAACACAGTACCTATCCCCGAGAGTCCACCGGCGGCAATCTTATTGGGTATAAGAAAAATATCTATCCCCAGAGCCATGATGACCGAGCCGAGTAAGATCATCAGATAAGAGGGGATTTCCTTAATAAAATCTTCTTTTTTCAAATAGTTCGTTCCTTCCGGATATTGTCCCAGGCTGCCTGTATTTCATTAAAACGCTCGCTGGCGAACTGGGTAAATTCCTCAGGAAGTCCCTTTGCAGAAATTTTATCCGGGTGAAACTCATTCACTTTTTTCCTGTATGCTTTTCTCACCACCTCATCAGAATCAGAAGGTGAACAACCAAGAATACTATAGGCACCGCTTGAAGAAGATCTTCCCGCAGTTGATGACGAGGATGAACCTCCGCTGAAACCATAACGGCTTTTAAGACGGTCATAGGAGGTCTGGCTGTATCCGAAGAGACTTACAGCCTGCTGGATGAGTTTTTCTTCCTCCTGGTGGATATTTCCATCAGCCGCAGCAACCCTCAGCAGAATATCCAGAACAAGCTCGGTAAACTGAGCATTTCCCTGAAAACTCTGATAAAATTCATTGGCATAAGTTTCAAAACTCTCACCAGAGCGGATAGCGGCATTGAAAATCTCCATTGCCGACTGCTGACTTACAGGATCGAGCCTGAGATCAGTACGCATAAAATTATAGATAGTCTGCTTTTCCTGCTCCGAGATGGACCCGTCAGCGATGGAGAGTTTTCCCAGCATGGAGAAAACAGATTTAAAGAAGACCTGACCCGTATTAAGGCTGCCGCCATAGGAACTCTGTGAAGTACCGGGGCGACCCCTGAAAAAATTATTTTGACGTGAGGAACCAGACTGATAAGAAAAACTTCTACCTACAGAACTTCCGATTGCTGCACCGATAATTCCGAAAATAGGACCTCCTAGAGATAGTCCGAGAAAAAAACCTATTAATCCGCCGATAAATCCTCTGCTCAATTCTCTCTCCTTGACGATGGGCAGATTGCCCGCTGTTTCATTATAAATTAACAATTCCCCGCCTTCTGGTAAAGAGAAGAACGATGAAGCTTTTATGAATCTTTTTTTATTTTACCGGATCTGCCGCTCTTGCGCCGGCCTCCGGGAGCAGAACTGCGGTCGGCTTTATGACCGGAAATCTGCCGGGAAGCATTGTTTCCACCGCTCTTGATGCCACCGCCC
Organism: Oceanispirochaeta sp. M1; assembly: GCF_003346715.1. NCBI lineage: Bacteria > Pseudomonadati > Spirochaetota > Spirochaetia > Spirochaetales > Spirochaetaceae > Oceanispirochaeta > Oceanispirochaeta sp. M1. Next base: position 132,491 of record NZ_QQPQ01000013.1, on the reverse strand, counting down.
CGCTGATAGTCAGGGATAAGACACTTAGGACCTGATCCGACAAGATCAGCTCTGTTCTCACGCAGAAGCGCTTCTTTGACAAGCTTATAATTCTCCGGCCTGTTGTACTGAAGCAGTGCTCTCTGCAGTCTCTTCTCCCTATCCTTTTTGACAACATCAACACCTTTACCATCCAGAGGATTAATCCCTGTATAGTACATACAGGTACTCACAGTACCAGGTGTGGGATAAAAATCCTGAACTTGTTCAGGGATAAAACCGGTCTCTTTCATAAACTCAGCCAGTTCAATGCCATCTTCAAGGGTACTCCCTGGATGAGAAGATATAAAATAGGGAACCAAATACTGCTTTTTCTCCAGTTTTCTGTTCATTTCTTTATATCGTTTCATAAAAGTTCTATACACAGGATGCTTCTGTTTATTCATCATGGCCAGAACACGGGAAGAGACATGCTCGGGAGCCACCTTGAGCTGACCGCTTATATGATGCTCACAGAGTTCTTTAAGAAACTCATCATTCTTCTCCTGAAGCATATAATCAAAACGGATTCCCGAACGGATAAAAACTTTTTTAATCCCGTCCAGCTTCCTTAACCGTCTGAGAAGTTTCAGATAATCACTATGATCCACATCAAGGTTTTTACAGGGTTCAGGAGTCAGGCACTGCTTGTCACGGCAGGCACCATGTTTCATCTGTCCCGTGCAGGCCGGCTTCCTAAAATTAGCTGTCGGTCCGCCCACATCATGTATATAACCTTTGAATCCCTTATCTTTAATCAGGACCTCTGCCTCGGAGACAACAGATTCGTGGCTTCTGGAGGAGATAATACGCCCCTGATGATAAGTCAATGCACAGAAATGACATCCTCCATAGCAGCCTCTGTTATGAACCAGAGAAAACTCGACCTCTTTCAATGCGGGTATTCCACCGGCAGCATCATAATCGGGATGGGCTTTTCTTGTATAAGGATAGGCATATGTTTTATCCATTTCTTCCCGGCTCAGGGGAAAAGCCGGCCTGTTCTGTACGACTATTCTGGCTGCAGAAGGTTCCGCCAGAGGCTGTGAAGTTATGGGATCAGTATTTCTGTATTGAATACGAAAACTGTCAGCATATGTTTTTTTATCACTGATGATCTCCTCGTAGGAGGGAAGCATCTGAACATCGTCCGGAAGATCATCTGTGGAGTTAAGCGCGTAGACAGTCCCTCTCACATCCCTGATCTCCTTTATCGACTTTCCATCGGCAAGAAGATCAGCAATTTCCCTCATTGAGTTCTCACCCATACCGTACATCAATAGATCGGCCTTGGAATCGAGTAGGATAGAGCGCCGGACTTTATCACTCCAGTAATCGTAATGACTCATACGCCGGAGTGAAGCCTCCAGTCCTCCGAGTATTACGGGAATACCTTTAAAAGCCTGACGGGCCATTGAACAATACATAATGGAGGCTCTGTCAGGTCTCTTTCCTGCCTGACCACCGGGAGAATAGGCATCCTGACTGCGAATTTTCCTATTAACCGTATAGTGGCTGACCATGGAATCGATATTACCAGGTGATACCAGAAAGGCCAGAGAGGGTTTACCCAGACGTCGGAATTCTTCTACATCCTTCCAGTCCGGCTGTGCAATAATACCGACTTTATAACCAGAATTTTCAAGCGTTCTTGAGATGATTGCCGAGGCAAATGAGGGATGGTCAACATAGGCATCACCCGAAATAAGAACAAAATCACACTGTTCCCATCCCCGCTCTGCCATGTCCTGTCTGTTTATCGGTAAAAATGTGTTTCCCAAATATTCTCCGTCCTCTCATAGGGGTCAGAGCCTGGGAATTAGTAGAGTGTCAGAAGTACCCGTGCTCTGTCGGATATAAATACCCTTTTTTTAACTATACTTTCTCCAGCAAGCTCAAGCCTGATATCATAAAAAGAACTGTTTCCAGACAGCTGCAGTTCAAGAATTTTTTCCTGAGCTTCCAGAAGATACTCATTCAGAAGATTATCACCCCACTCTTCATCATTCTCTGATGAAATATAGAGCCCTCTCAGCACAGATCCTGTTTTGTTGACCAGAGTAAAACGAATAAGTCCGTCCTGTGATAAAACCTGATGATCCTCTGGGGAAATAAGTATCTTTCTTCTGCTGCTTATATCCACATTATACTTCAGATAAAGATCTCCGTCCTCATCTACCATGCGGAAATTCACCGGTTTATCAGGATTAAGATCCAGATCCAGTACTGCATAATCACCCGGAAGTATGACATCATAGGGTAATTTGTCATAGCCCCAGGATTTTGAATCACCTGGAACCGCATACACTTCAAAAAGGGGAGTGTCGGTCTTATTGATAATAACAAATTCAAGAGAAAAAAGACCTGAAACACTAAAGAAAATTAGAGCTGTAAAAAGAAAAAAACTTCTGGCTGAGGAAGGAAAACTCATAATTCCTCCAATTCATCTATACGGTTCTGATACTCCAGAAGACTTGTTTTTATATGTGCAAAGAACATGGGAAATATCAGATTATAAAAGAAACTTGTGTGAGCAATAGAATCTTTGACATAATCATACTGAGATAACAGTTTCTCTTTTTCTACTTTAATATAGGAGTCATAATCAATAAATGTAAAATCCTGAGGACCGCCCACTGATCCCGGATGCTTAACGGCATCCTGAATATCACCGAGAATATCCATCAAAGCTTTCAGGTTATATTGAACAGAAATTTCTTTTGCCACAGCTGCTTCATCACCGTTATGATTGTCGAGCATAGACTGATAGCGTCTGGGTAGGAGAATATTGTAAAGAGCATCCTTGCGCAGGGTTATATCAATCCTGTCAAAGAGTTCTTCCAGCTTCTGAATAACATACTGATTCCCTCTATAATATTTAAGAAAATCGATAATTCGCTGGGCACCGGGTTCTTCCTTCTGCAGTAGAAGTTCCACCTGACTCACAATCTCTTCTGGTAGATTCGGTTCTACCTGAACACTGTAGGTGTGGTAACCGGCATTATTCTTTTCCTTGATATAAACTGAGTTAAAACGAAACAGTTCCTCTTTTTTAATGCTCTTATATACAGAAAACAGAGCAGAAGCTTCTCTTGTAAAACGCTGGAAATAAGATTCAACAATACCCTGCTTTTCCAGTTGTCTGTAATACTCTTCTGAGATACGAACTCCTCCGACAGGAGCTGTGGATTCCATTCTTTTAGCATTGATAACAGGCATTCCAATAACGTCCCAGTGCTTGGAGCCTTCGGGACCGAAGTTTCCGATCATAACTTTACCGATGGATGCACCGATACGGATACGAATCTGAAACAGGGCATTGATTGAGGGAGAAAGAAACTCATTATTTCTAAGTCCTCTGATAATATCAAATGCCTTTAAAATTTCTTCCTTGGTCTTACTCTCTTTTTCTGAATAGAGGAACTTATCATTTGCCTGATTAAAAAGAATACAGACTCTCTGAAGTTCTATACATGTATAAAACAGCTCTCTGGCAATATAATGCTCAGCTTCAGGTTCACTCAATCCACGGACGTTTGGATCGATGGGACCGCCATACTGAAACATCAGGCTGTCCCCTTCCAGCTTATTAAGATAACCACCGTGTTTATTCAATACCCAGTTAAAGGCGGAGTACAATCCGTTCAGCACTGTCTGGTTTTCATTTGGACTAAGGAATTTTGAGAGGAATGTGTAATCGGCAATATCCAGAAATCCAATCCCTACGATTGCCTCTTCTGAATTATTGGGAATTGCACCTATTTCTGTAATCGCATTAACAAGCTGCCTGGGCAGATAAAAGCGCTCAATATCCTGGCGTAGCTGGTCATTACTTATACTAGTTTTTGAAGCAGTATTCTGCCCTTCATCACTCATTATAAAAGAAACCTCATTGTTAAAGTATCGGCGTGAAAGTACGAGCTATTATATTATTATACCCAAGATCGATCACAGATTCAGTGATTTTTACTATTATTTCCCGGTTCTGCCTGTTATCGTCCCCAAGAGGACTGTATAATATACATAATCCGAAAAAAAAAAGGAGCTTCTATTGGTTCTCAATGAAAGTCTGGATAAGAAGATAATACCCATTGCCGGAGGTAAAGGAGGAGTCGGAAAATCTGTCATCTCTGTGAATTTAGCCCTCTCCCTCGCCATTTCAGATAAAAGAACAATAATTATTGACCTCGATATGGGAGGTGCAAACCTTCATACAGTGCTGGGGATGAAAAATACTAATCCCGGTGTTGCCTCATACCTTCAGGATAAAAATAGAAGTTTTAAATCTCTTATTCTAGATACACCTTTCAAGAATCTTCAGTTCATTCCCGGAGATACCCTATCATACGGCATGGCTGATATAACTGAAAAACAAAAAAGAGATATTATTTACGAAATTCAGGACCTGGATGCAGATTATATAATTCTCGATCTGGGAGCTGGATCCAGCTTCAATACCATAGATTTTTTCCTTATATCCAACTCAGGCCTTATTATTACAACTCCTCAGGCCGGTGCAGTAATGAATTCCTATACTTTCCTGAAAAACCTGACGATCCGCTTTCTTCAGAAAGCTTTTGCCTCAAATAAGAATATGGAGGCCTATCTTAAAAAAAATATAAAGAGAATGCTTCCCGGTACAAACCTGACACTGGCTCATCTGCTTCATGAAATCGGGATGGAAGAGCCTGAAACAAGGGACAAGGCTCTGGCCTATCTTGAGGTTCTTCAGCCTAAGGTCATCCTGAATATGATGGAAGAGGAAGATGATTTTCAGATGGCAGAGAATCTATCGGCTCTGGTAAAAAAAGATCTTCTTATCGATATGGAATGCCTTGGTGCAATCCTTTTTGACAGAAACGTTGATGACTCACTCCATGACAGGCATCCATTTCTTCTGGAGTATCAGGATTCTCTGACTGCCCAGCAAATATACAGAATTGGACAGAAAATCGCTCAGTCCAGGAATTTCCCGGAGCTCCCTCTTGATTACACAGAGTACAGAGACAGTTTCGAACTGGGCAAGATAGAGACTCAAAATGATTTTGAACTGTACCGTCAGATTAAAGATACTGAAGGCGGTAATAGCGGCGGAGACGCTGTGGATGTCGATCAGCTGATGGAAGTCATTGAGATTCAGCAGCAGAAGATCCAGGAGCTCCAGCAGACAGTCAGAATGATGGGTCTGGGACAGAAAGGACAAGGCGGCGGAGGCTTGTTAGGTGGTGGCCTACTGGGAGGAGGTAGCGGTGGAGGCCTGTTTAATTAATAAGCTATTATAATGATATGGTCATAAAGAATCCCCCTGATACAGGGGGAGTTAATAATTGATCTTTCTTATCTGCAGCTATCAATCAATTAAATGGATTAATAATTTGATGAATAGACTTCCCGATTATCTCAGCAGCCGCAGTTGCTTCAATTTTAGGAATGTTTACATTTTTCCATAATACCTGAATAAAATATTTCTTAAGAGATTCCTCTATCCCCTCTGCCTTATGGACAATAAAAGATTGATTCTCACCGGTTTCATTCATGATGGTAAAAGCTGTATAAGTTTCTACCGGTTCTTTTCCAACCATAATCTTCTGCTGTCTTTTTGTTGTATATATTTCAATTTCTTTAAACCTGTAAGGCATCTTATGAGCATCATCACGGAAGCACGGTTCGATATGTTTATGAGAGTATGATGGTGGCTCTACCAAAACAAAAAGTTTCAGACCGTCGGCCTGAAAGGTAATTCCTTCATCATTTCTATAAAAATCCTTTACATTTCCATAAGAAATCATCTCAAAACGGGTATATGAAGAATTACTTTCAAAAAAGTTACTGATAATATATCCACCATCTGTTGGCAGATCTCCACTTTCATAGGCATCAAAAAGATCAAGTATTTTAGCCATAATCTCTCCTTTTCAGAGTTATAAACAGAATAATAAGATTTTTATGTTCATTGTGAAACAGTAAAAGACTGTTTATTCAACAATAAACATAAGGGAGCCGGAACACCAACTCCCTTAATTTATTATACTGATATTTCATCCTCTTTTCAAAGCAATTTTTCCAGTTCTTATAGTTTCTACAATCTCATAATGTTTGAATAGATCAATAAAGCTGCTCACATCATCGGTATCACCCGTTATTTCAAGGGTCCAGATGTCACCTGAAGAGTCAATAATCCTGGCCTGAATGGATGAAACAAGCTGAAGCAGTTCCGATCTGTTTGAACGACTCGCCTTTAATTTCAGAAGAGCATGTTCTCTTGAAACAATGGCCTCTTCTGAATAATCCCATACATTGATTACATTTATAAGCTTTTGAAGCTGCTTTCGAACCTGTTCCAAAACCGTATCATCACCGTTCACAACTATGGTAAAACGACTCTTTCCGGGTTTATCTGTAGTTCCCACAGAAAGACTCTCTATATTGAATCCACGGCGGGAGAAAAGTCCTGAAATACGGGTCATAACACCGGGGACATCGTCACAAAGAATTGATATGGTGTGTTTCATTTTCGTCCTCCTTCTTCAACAATATCCAGAATGGAACTACCGTTTACCATGGGGTATGCATGTTCACCAGGCGGCACCTCACAGTCAACGATATGAATTCCTTTATACAGAGACTTATCTTTCATAAGGGAATGAAGTTCTTCCTGAGTGGTGACAATATGCCCTACGGCGCCCATACTCTCAGCCATCATCTTATAATTAGTATGATTTCCAAGATTACTGATATCAAATCCACTCTTATAGAATTCATCCTGAAGCTGAACTATCATCCCGAGTTTTGCATCGTTCATAATAAAACAAATCAGATTTACATCAATTTCGGCAGCGGTGATCATCTCCTGACAGTTCATTACAAAGGAACCATCACCGGAAACAGCAACAACCTGTCGATCTTCACAGGCGACAGCCGCTCCGATTGCAGCAGGAAGTGCAAATCCCATGGTACCGAGACCACCTGAACTTACAAAGTTACGCCCCTCTTCCAGTTTAAACTCATGAGCGGCAAACATCTGATGACGGCCTACATCTGTAACAACAAGAGGATTTTTCAAATACTCCTGCATGATCTGCATTACAACAGGCTGGTTAAGTGATTTATCAGGTATGGGAGGGATAAAAGCTCTGGAATCGATGTCCCTCAAATGGGAGACCCAATCTTCATTACCCTTATTTTTCAACAATGAAGTAAGTTTGGAAATAGTATTTTTAAGATCCCCTACTATAGGAAGAAGAGTTTCTACATTTTTTCCGATTTCTGCAGGATCGATATCAACGTGAATAATTTTTTTATGTCCGGGGTAGGTCTCCAGATTGATTGTATGTCTATTACTAAAACGTGCACCCAGAGCCAGTATTACATCAGCCTGATCGATAGCCTGATTGGAAACAACCCTACCGTGATAACCACACATACCAAGATTCAGGGGATGATTATCAGACAGAGCTGTTTTACCCATAAAAGTATAAGTAAGAGGAATACCGGACTTCTCAACAAATGTTTTTAACTCACCATAAGCTTCTGATGAACAGATTCCTCCTCCCGCTATGATAAGAGGTCTACGCGCCTGCTCCAGCAGTTTTGCAGCTCTTTTAACCTGTCCGGGATGACTCTCAGAGTTAGGTTTATAACCTTCGAGAATAATCTCTTTGGGCTCCGGAAGAGTAAATTCTTCCATCAGGATATCCTTGGGGATATCAACAAGAACCGGTCCCTTTCTACCAGTGGAACAGATATGAAAAGCTTCCTCTATCCTGCTGGGAATTTCCTTTACGTTCTGTACGAGCAGATTATGTTTTGTTATGGGAATTGTGATCCCTGTTGTATCTACTTCCTGAAATGCATCAGTTCCGATATTGAAACTGGGGACCTGACCAGTTATAGCCAGGACAGGAACAGAATCCATATAAGCTGTTGCAATACCTGTGACAAGGTTTGTAGCTCCGGGACCGCTGGTTGCCAGACAGACACCGACCTTACCGCTGGCCCTCGCATAGCCGTCAGCCATGTGTGATGCACCCTGCTCGTGCCTGGCGAGTATATGCCTAATAGAACTGCTTGCCAGAGCCTCATAAATAGGCAGATTAGCACCGCCGGGATAGCCGAAGATGACTTTAACGCCAAGCTTTTCCAATGTCTTGACCAGTGCCTTTGCTCCATAGGTTCGCCCTTTCTTCATCTGCTCCTCCTTAAATTTATAAATTAATCACAATTATATTGGTAATGATTAAAAATGCAAACTATGAAATCAAAATAATTAATCCCTCTGTTTTCACCGGAAAGATTATAGAATATAATGACTTAACATGCCGGATATTCATCGCTCAATGATGATCTTCAAATTGAAAACAGATTTTTCAAAAGAAGATCTTCAAAAATCCTATAAGAAGCTGGTAAAGAAATACCACCCCGACTCAAACCCTAAGAACCAGGAATGGTCACATAACAAGATGACTGAAATCAACCTGGCCTATGAAGCATGTTGTAGCTATTTAGAATCAAATAACGAAATAAATCAAGAGAATCCAAACTATCAACCAGCAAAAGAGCAAAATAAAGACACAAATGAGCAAAATCTAAAAGCTCACAAAAAAAAGCAACAAAATAGTAAAATAAATCAGGAAATAACTCCCGATCTCTATAAAAGAATACTTAATATATCCAATATTTACACAGAAGCATCGGAGATCTTTTTTGAATATGGCCTGGAGAAGAGAAAATTACGCTATGAGGGAGTCAGACGTTTCCGTTACAGAGAATCTCTTAGAATATTTGATGATGCAGTGAATAAAACCACAGAACTGGATCAGTACTGCAAAACCGAATATGATCAGTATGCAGTCAATCTGTTTCTTCGCTTCACGGGAAACCTCTTTCATTATATACAGCTGGATGAACGTCACATCCCTGATCATCCTCTCCTGAACAGACACTGGGATCTGATGGAGGAATACATGCTTTATTCCATAAAGGACTATCTGGTCCCCCACCTGGTACATAATTTTAGAAAAATGAGTGCTAATACAAGTTTTACTCAATGCTGGAATCAACTCATATACCTACAGACAAGATTTCCAGCACTGGATGAAGATAAGACTTTCAAAATCTGCCACAACCTTGCAGACAGCCTGAGAGAGATACGCCGTGAAGAGTATGAAATGCAGTATAATTTCTTTAATTATTCAGAAAGCTGATTAGTAAGAAATACGAAACCCCTTCTGCTGGATTTTTGTCCAACCAAAGGGGTTCATATCAAGAATATAACTTTTTCTTATTTCTGTAGATTAAACTGGGCTATTGCCAGTTTAGCTATGGGAATACCATAGGGCGAACAGGACACATAGTTGAGTCCCGTATCCATACAGAACTTGATATTCTCAGGCTCTGCACCATGCTCACCGCACAATCCCAGTTTCATATCCGGTCTTACCATACGCCCCCGCTCTGCTGCAATGGAAACCAGTTCCTTTACAGGTTCATTCAGGTACTTGAATGGATTTCTCTCCAGAAGGTCATATTGATTATAATCAGTGAAAAATGAGTTGAAGTCATCCCTTGAGATACCATTGGTAGTCTGGGTCAGATCATTTGTTCCGAAACTGAAGAAATCTGCATAGCGTGCAATCTTATCAGCATTCAGAGCGGCCCCGGGAAGTTCTATCATAGTACCAACCTGATAAGGTAGTGCCGGTATATCATACTTCTGCCGTACAGCTTCCTCAATATCTCTTATACCAAGGATCTCAGCACCTTCAATTCTCTTTCCAAAACGAACTGTTTTCACTTCTCTGTGAGACATGACAACCGGTAGCATAATCTCAGGCTGACAATCTATATCATCTTCCACTTTCAACTTATAAAGAGCTTCAAATATAGACCGGATCTGCATGGCATAAACTTCAGGTTTTGAAATTGCAACACGTATACCACGATGACCAAGCATGGGATTCACTTCACCCATCATATCACAGCGCAGACGAATATCCGCTTCCGTGGCTTTAGGGTGACCTTTTCTGTAATAGCTGATGAATTCCTGCATACTGTCTCTTGTATGAGGGAGGAATTCATGGAGCGGTGCATCCAGTAGACGAATTGTGACAGGATGTCCTTCCATAATCTTGAAAAGATTATAGAAATCTGAAGTCTGCATTTTACCCAGTTTATCCAGAATCTTGTACCGATCCTTCATATCATCAGTGATAATCAGAGAGCGGAACAAGGGAATTCGTTCTTCATTAAAAAACATGTGCTCTGTCCGGCAGAGTCCGATACCATCAGCATGAAACAACTTAGCCAGCTGTGCATCTTTCGGCTGATCTGCATTTGCATGGCAATCGAAATCACCAATAAACTTCTGCACCACATCCAGAAATTCAAGAATACCGCTCTCTTCAATACTAGGTTTTATCAGCCCGACTTTATCAAAATAAACTGTAGGTTTATCATAGGAGGGAACATCCAGAGTGATGTAATCTCCTTCTTTCACCAACCGTTCTCCGAATTTCACACCTGATTTTAAAATTTTAAGATCAGGATTCACCATGGCTACTTTACCGAGGCTTCTGGCAACTACCGGAGCATGAGAGGCATAGCCTCCCTCACAGGTGATTACACCCTGACATACTTCAATTGCCTTTACATCTTCAGCATAAGTGGATCTCATAATAAGAATGAGATTGGACTCAAGACCTCTTTGAGTGGTTATCCGATATTCTTTCATGAGTGCATCTGTGGTAAAGTAAACTCTACCCATAGCGGCTCCCACAGATCCTGAAATTCCACCTTTAACAGAGGGTAAGTTTTCAGCAGATTTACGGTCAATGACCGGATGTAGAATCTCAGCCAGACGGTTTGGCTGAATGTCATTGATCATGTATTCATCACTAACAATCCCCGCCTTGTTAAGATCAAGCAGTGTTCGGATATGTGCCTGTGTAGACTTACCTTCGGCCTCCTGCTGATCAATTACCCAGAGTTTTCCATCTTCTACTGTGAATTTTATCTGACGGATTTCTTTATAATGATTCTCAAGCTGTCGTGCCATAGAATCAAGATCCTGATATATGGCTTTTGAAATTTTCTTAATGGGCTGACCCTCGGTGCTGGTTGCATCGAAAGAGTTCATAAAAAAATCACCACTAAGCTCATTTTTTCCGGTCACTATATCTCTGGTAAAATAAGAACCGAAATAGCTCTTTTTACCATAGTTACCGAATGTCATGGCCTGAACAAGGAGAGCAGAATCATTAATGGAAACAGAATCTTTCAAATATTTCGTATAGAGAGTCTGTATATATTCAAGCTGTGCCCATGAGTCTGAGAAAAACTCTGCAGGATAAAGCCCTTCCAATTCCAAAAGAGATTCCTTGGTCTGTGTAACATTCTTACAGGCTTTCAATGATTTGATCATTTTTTCCAGAAGCTTGCGTCTATTGCTGTCCGATTCTATTTCAAGATCAAGAGTTATAACTCTGCGCAGCATGTTTCTATACTCATGATAGGCAAACTCTTCGCCCACAAAAGAGGAAAATCCATCTATTGTACTGCTGCAGAGACCCACATTATGAAGACTTGAAAAAGTGTCTATCATATTCAGCTGAGGACTCAGAACATATTTAATCAGCAGAGGATTACTGGCATCTCCAAATTTTTTGCCGATTACATCTTCCATATTGGATATGGAATTCTGAACCATCTTATCATTTGAACCGGGACTTTCCAGCTCAGCTAATAAAGAATCGTTAGTCAGTACATAACCCGGAAGGATAGGTATCCCAAGACCTGCCAGATGCATCAATCGTCTGCCTCTGTAACCTAAGGCATCCAGAACATCCTCATCCTGGGTAAAAACTTCACTGCTGAAAGAATAAATATCCATAAAGACAATTCCTTTTTCTACAAGTACTCACTAAAAGAGATCGAGAACACTATTGACGGCGCCTCTTAAAAACACTTCATAACGGGCACTTGCACCCTCAAAAAAGTATTTTTTAAGCTTGGATACGTCTTTAATATCGTCGCCGACCACATTAAATATAATCGGAGTACCATGCTTTACCTTGCCCCATTTGAAGAGCGTATTTATATCATTGATCTTTTCACCATCATACCAGATATTCACATCCAATCCGGGGTGTTTACCTTTGTAACTGGCCATTATTTTTTTCCAGGCTTCAACGTTACCATTATGAAACAGTTCGTTGGTAACCAGAACAGAAATTTTTGCCGAGGATTTTCCGGTATTCACAACACGTGACGGTGCAGCGGCTTCTTCGGGTGCTGCTTGAACATCTTGTTCCCGTTTTGATTCAGGAGTCCTCACTTCTACCCTCTCTTCCGCTACAAAATCAGGATTAATAAATGATTTTTTAACCTTGATTTTTTTGCCGTACAGGAGATTAAATAGATCGATGCATGCCGCTTGTTCGGTTTTCAGATCATTTTCTTTTCGACTTTTAATAAAACAAACCATCAACTCATCCCGCTTGAGCGGTATGACAGGGGCCCAATGGTCCTTGTTGGACGGGTTTATCACAGAGATATCCCCGCTGGAGTTATAGAAGGCAAGAACAACATCCAGCATGGTCCACTGAGAAACAGCTGCGATGAGATCATCCACCGAATCTACTGCATCTCTCAGATTTTCTGTTTTGATTTGATAAGAGAACTTATCAACCAGAAGTATGTTGAGTACAGGCCTCAGCTGCTGAGGAGAGATAGATCCCTCCTCAATAGCTTCAGACAGTACATCAGCAAGATTATAGCCCCCTTCTACATCAGAAGAGAAGGAGAGGGCCGTCTTAAAATGCCCCAGAGCGAGGTTAAAACCTGCTCTGGTGGATAACAAATTATATTTATTATCGCTGATGTTTTGAGTCATATCAGATCTCGCTTAATTCATCCAGGTTAACTTTCTTCCTTCTAGATTTGGAAGGAGTCACATCTGCTTTACCTTTAGGAGCTTCTGCTTCTGCTTCTGCATTAAGTCCCTTCAGCTTTTTAGCATACTCATTGGTTGAAGGAGCCATGCCACCAACTTCAGAATCACCAAACTGCTGATCAATGTCATCACGAACAGTTGAACGACGTCTCTTGAATGAAGCAAATGCCGCATCCTGGAATCCTTTAGAAACTCCATTGAGGAATTCGTTCATAACGTTAGCCATGGCGTTCAGAGTATACTTTTTACGTTTGATACTTGTGATATCAACATCAAGTATAAGACCTGGCTGAACATGGTAGGGATTGATAAGATAATCAAACTCTTCCACTTCTTTTTCCAGAAAGTCTATTCTCTGGTCGGTAACAACTCTCATCTTTGGATTTTCATAACCGAAGATAACAGCTACTTTTTCTCTGCATTTTCGAAGCATCTTCTTAAGAAGTTCTTTTTCATAGACATAAGTCTGATTAAGTCTCTCTACATCTGTGTCTTCAACACGGAGAGTCATAATCTCATTCCAGTTCTTTTCCTGTTCTTCATAGGTCGGATCACCGGAAATATCTTTAATCTGCTTCTTGATGGTTCCTGAAACTTTTTTGCTGAGATCATCAAAATCGCTGATTTTACCTCGGGATTTTTTACCCTGGTAAACAACTTCTACGACATCCCAGAGGTGAAGAACTTCTTTTCTGAACTCATCAATCTGCTGATCGTAGTTCTTTCTGAGATTCTCAAGCTGATCATTGTCATAGAATTTAAGTCTGATCTGATATCTTTCATCAGGCAGTCTCTTAGGATCTGAATCTTCATATTCTTTAACAATCAGTTCACGGGCATTCTTAAGGTTTTCAATAAACTGATAACCCATTTTACTGGTATCCAGAATGGATGTCAGATTGTTAACGGCGGTATTAAAACCTCTGTTTCTGATATTTTCATCATCAACGATCCGTTTGATATTTTCTCTGATGTTCTGTGGGTCAAATTCCTCTCTGGGAATCTCAGCTCTCAGTCCTTCGATTTTTTCTACAAGGTTTTTTGCCATAAAGGCAAATCTCTTGGAGTTGTCATCATCTTTATCATCATCAGTGAAATCGGGAACTTTTTTGATTCTTTCGAACATCAGTTCGGAATCTGTAAGTTCTTCTTTACCTTCATCAACCATCTGATCCTGGAAAACTTCAATTTCTCTGTCAATAAACTCGGAAATTGTTTTGGAAATCTGATCTTTGATGATGTACTCAACAGATGCCTGATACTGGATGATCGGAGAGATCAATTCAGATTCAAGGATATTGATTGACAGTTTAACATCGGAAACAACTTTGGGTTTCAATGCATTGTCTTTAAAAGAACACTTTATGATGGAGTATGCATTCTCACCACGGATAAATGCACCAACATCGGTCTTCTGTCTCAGAAGAGCATTGGTTTCATTTTCAAGGTCATTGAGACCTCTCTGTACATGCCCCTGAAGGTGTCCGTACATGTTAACTATTGATTTTTCGATCTCACCGGTGTTGAACTTGTCAGCTCCACCGATCTGATCCAGCATCTCAGAGATTTCTTTCGGGGTATATCGGGCAAGAGCCTTATTTTCCTCTTTATCTATGAAACCGCGAATCTTCTTCACCATCTCATCTTCAGTCGTTACAACATAACGGTTGAACATGTTCTGATAGTTCTGGTTGTAATAGTTATACAGTTTCTGTTTCAGACCACCCATTACATCAAGTTCTTTTAGAACTTCCTGTGGTAGTTTAGTCTCAATCTCTTTTAGAACCTTTTCAGATTCTTCCTGTATGACACGTTCAAATTCATCATTCTGTTGACGGCCGTCCTGGGCAAGACTGTTTCTTGAACCTACTGCTGACGGTTTAGTTGGGTGAAATACATTAGGACTTCTAGGAAGATCACCAGCCATAATACTCTCCTCATTTTAATTTATACAAACAAATGGAAATACCTGTTTCATTATTCCCAATTATATTACATTTTATATCTTTTTCAAAATTCATTGTCACGATTTTTTTTATCAAAGCCTATTTAACAGTAAAAAAACGTCTTTTTTTAAAAAAACCCAGAATATGTATTCATTATTCATTTTCATTACCTGTATTGATTTACCAATTTTCCCTTCAACTGTTCACTCATTGTTCTGTCTGCAATTGCCATTAAATCATCGACTAAAACTTTTTTCTCTGAATTTGACAGATCTGAATTGCTCAGTTTATTTTCCAACTCTGCAACTTTTTTAAGATCAATTTCAAGTTCACGCCTTATAAGTCTTGAAGCGATAAACCAGATAGAATCTCCCCTTACAACATTGTAGACAGAACCGTCCGGCATGATTAATTCATTTCCGGCATAAATCCAGTCAGGGTTATTTCCTTCATTGACGCGGTAGTCCAGATCACGATAACCACTGTTCACCGCAATGTCATTTGATACAAGATGGATGTCTACCAGGGTAATTGTTATGTCATCAATTTCCAGATATGCCAGAGCCTCTTCGGTAGTTACAGGTCGGCGTTCTGTTTCAACAACAGTTTCAACTGTGCCGGAACTTTCAACTGTGCCGGAGCTTTCGCTGCTGCCGGAGCTTTCGCTGCTGCCGGAGCTTTCGCTGCTGCCGGAGCTTTCGCTGCTGCCGGAGCTTTCGCTGCTGCCGGAGCTTTCGCTGCTGCCGGAGCTTTCGCTGCTGCCGGAGCTTTCGCTGCTGCCGGAGCTTTCGCTGCTGCCGGAGCTTTCGCTGCTGCCGGAGCTTTCGCTGCTGCCGGAGCTTTCGCTGCTGCCGGAACTTTCGCTGCTGCCGGAACTTTCGCTGCCTGTATCTGTCTTCACAATTCTCGGAGAATCATCCCCGTTACTGAATAAGAAATAGGCTCCTGCCCCGCCGGCTGCCAGCAGAAGGATTAGAAGAAGAATAAGCAGAGGAGCCTTACTGCGGCTTTTTGCCGGGGGCCTTCTTACTGCCGGTTTCTGACCGAATCCTCCAGGTCCGCTTTCTGCAGCAGTGCTGCTTGAAGCGGCCGCTCCCTGGGAAGGTTTAGACGATGTGGTCTCTTTCTTTTTTTCTGCAGGTTTAGGGCTTGAAGTATAGGAACTTACTGCCGGTCCTGCACCGTAAAGATTTTCAAGAAGATCCTGAAGACGTTTCTTCTCACTCTTAAACTTTCTGACATCAGGAGTCTGAAGCTGTTTCATCTGTTCACTGATTTCTTCGGCTTTTCTGAAATTATGAGGATTTAATTTACTGCTGCTGATCCTGTATAAAATAAAGGGTCCGTTCTTTCCTGTAAAAAGATCTCCAAGTACCGGCATCAGAGGTGAAGGATCAGAAAGATTCTCTATCATTCTACTGAGATGACCAATCATTGTTTCCGGTTGAGGACGTGCATGCTGTTTCAAAATTTCTATTACATTGTGAAGGAAGATATACTCTAGACCGGGAGTTATTGCCTTGATATCCGGAACATTGCCTGCTCCATTAACCTTTGTTCCCTCCAGAATACTATTGGTCAGATCCTCCAGATCATAGAGTGCTGTCCAGGAATCCCGGCCTTCCCAGGTTTCAAGGTAGGTATGCAGAAAAGTTAGATATTTGCTTACAAGGGCAGCTCCCAGAGGTACTGTGCTTTCAAGGAGAAGGGGAAAACCTTTAAGAGTTTTAAGCTCTGTCTCTACACCTTCATCAGTTCTATGAGTCAGAGTTTTTCTATCAAGTGAGATATGCCATCCGGCCCAGCGCGGTACGCCATTGCCTGAAGAGCTGTAGGGAATAATCAGATTCTCTTTTGCAGCGAACTGAATGCTCAGAGTATTCTCTTTAACAACTGCGGTCATCCCTCTCTCTATAAGTTCCTGCCCCGCTTCCATCAGAAAGGGACGAACGGCGGTAGTATTCTGGCCGTCTGGAAACAGATGGAGAAGATGATCTGTAATATCTTTTTTTGTAGTCAGGACAGTGACATTCTTATTACGGAGAGTTCTTCTTTTAATTATCTGAACTAATGCTTCCCTTTCAGGTTGCCCCATTTCCTGTTCTGATAAATGAGTAAAGACAGAATTAACTTCATCCGGATCAATACCCTGTGATGCAAGAGAAGCAAAATACTGATCCTCAAGATCCAGAGATATCCAGTTTTTATGTATTAGATAAAATTTGCCGTTTTCAGAAATAAAGAAACCTGATCTATTTAATTCTTCTCTTGTATAGCGGAGAGGATTTTTAAGGAAAAGTGCTTTAACACTATCGCAGAGCTGATAACTGTGAAGATCCTTCTGCTCTCTTTTATGGAGATCAAACAAAAGGGTTTCATCAAAATTAAGATGAATATTCCCATTGTTATAAAAATAAAGGGTATGTCTGTTTTCTCTTGTCTTTACCTGCCGGTAATCATTCAATTCTCTGGCAGGAAGCTGGAGACCCTGAAAGAATTTTCTGAAGTGTTCAATTATGTCCACATCCCCAAGATAGGAAAGCTTGTGTCGTCTTGCATACTGAACTTCCAGAAAAGGATTTCCAGTATAAGAAGAAGTCAGAATAATCTTCGAAGTTATCTTGTGCAGCAGATCGGGAAGGTCGGGGGTATTCCCGATTCGAATGAACGGATCATCATCGTCCTGATCGCTTCCGAGATAGAGAATATAGCATTCTGTTCCAAGATGAAATACCCGATGAGTTTCAGTACTACTACCAAAGGTCCTCACTTCTCAGCCTCCATTTAAGTTAATCATTTCTGCTTAATATAACTGTACAACTATTTACTGTTTATGTCCTCTTTTATAATAACAAAATTATAAAGAGGTCTTGGAAAATCCCAGTCGGCACTGGAATATTCATTTCTCTCATGCATAATTCCCAGATATTGAATAACTCGATTCATCTGTCTGAATAATAGAATACAGTACTGTTTCAGATCCGCAGTATTCAGTTTATTCCAGTCTGAACTTCCTCCGTGCAATATGTTCTGTGTGACTGAAAGGGATTTGTCTTTTCCAACAAGACAATCACTGTAGAGATCGAAAATAGAATGAAGGGAAGGACTTGTTCTACTATACCACTCTTCACGGATTTCCTTTCCTTTATAAAAGAGAGTATGAATATCCGATGATGGTTCAAGATCCCAGTATACAGAGATGAACTCTGCAGCAAGATCCCATAAAGACCAGGCAGTTTGAAATGCGGATGCAAGCTGAAAAAAATCGCTACTTTGATCTTTAGTCTTTATAGAATCATCTTCGGTAAAAACTCTGTGAAGATACTCCTTATGACGACCGCTGTTCAGTGTATCACTGAGAATATAGCGGCCGGAAGTATATTTTCTCTGAAGCTGCTCATAAATATCCCGCAGTCTGACAAATCTTTTTTTCTGACCCTGCATAATTGTCAGACTTGAACTGCTGAGGGCCATGGTGTCTCCCATGGTGAAATCACATTTTCTGCAGAAGGTGCAGAGATTCAGATAAAGACTGTTTGTCACACAGAACTTGGTAAAAAAGTGTTCTTCCTCGGAATTAGTAATAACAGAACGAATCGGGTATTCTCCGGGAGTCTCAAGGATATGCCGCTGAATACCGCAGTTGAGAAGTCTGGTTTTCAGAATGACATCTTCCTGATCATCCTCTTCTTCTCTATAGCTGATGCTCTTTTCCATCAGAGCCCAGGCTTCCTGTAAGAACTCCTCCCTGTTGGGGAGAGAAGGAATGGAATACTCAAGCATCAGACGAATTTTTTCATGCAGGATTTCTCGGCTTGCAGGTTTGAGTTTCAGGGCTTTCTGATATTCAGACAGAGCTTCCAGACCTCTTCCGGAACTCTGGTACATCTGTCCCAGACCCTTGTATGCTTCAAAGGCGATCTCATCGGAAACACTGTCATAACTGAGAACTTTTTCATAAAATGATCTTGCCTTGACCTGCTCCACTCTTTTAAAAAAACCGTAATGCTCATCCCCGAAGGATGAGAGAGTTACCATATTGGCATACTGATGACCAAGATTAAGAAAATACCTGGGAGCCAGGTCGGCAACTTCAAGAACTTCACTGCCGTGCTTTTCAAGAAGATAGAGACTGTAACGGAGAATCTTCTCGTCCCTGAGAACAAATCCGATATCAACCAGACATTCAATTTTCCCGAGTAGGTCGGGAAGGCTCTGTACATCCTGATTGACTATGAGATCAAAGGCCTTTCTATACTGCCCATCCTTCATCAGAGAACGGGCTGATTCAATCTGTAGGGTAAAGTTCTCCACAACCGGATTATACATCAAAAGAATTGGGTTGTCATTTTAACTGGGAATAATTGACTTTTTTTTGGGTGGGGATGATACTGCAATTATGCGAAATACCATTGTAATTCTAAGTATTCTACTCCTGGCTTTTACAGGATGCAGTAAAAAAATATCAGAGGAGCTTCCTGTGGAAGTTGAATCAGAGCTTGAAACACCCCGCCTCCTCCATCCTGCTTTCAATCTGACAGAAGATGATTTATCAGAACTTTGCTCAGGTCTGCCGGAATCAGTGAATAGAAATATTAAAGAGAGATCCGAATATTTTCTTCAGCTTATACTGGATGTTCATCCCTGGAATTCCGACCTGACAGTACTTGTAAATAAAGAGCAGAGTCTGAACAGAGAAGGTGTTCCCGAAGATCTGGTATCCCTTGACGAGTATAAGGATCAACTTCTTCTTTCGAGATCGGGACATCGACTCAGAGCTGCAACACTGCCTTCACTTCTTGCTATGGTTGAAAAAGCTGAACAGGAAGATATTGATCTGATAATCTCCTCCTCCTACCGTTCTTTCGAATATCAGGAAGGTCTGTATAATCGTTATGTAGAGAGAGACGGACAGGAAGCGGCAGACCGCTATTCGGCCCGGCCTGGAAAATCTCAGCATCAGTTGGGAACAGCAATAGACTTCGGCAGTATCGATGACTCCTTTGCCCTTACAGCAGCTGGAAAATGGGTGAAGGAGAATGCATGGCTTTACGGTTTCTCAATGAGTTATCCCGAAGGAATGGAATCCTACACAGGCTATGTATGGGAAAGCTGGCATTTCCGCTACATCGGTGAGAACGCCTCAAAACTGGAAAAAGAGTTCTTTGACGGAATACAGGAGAGAATGCTCCGCTTTATAAATAATAAAAGCAACCTGCTGGAGGCTGCTCTTATCTGATAGAAGTTAATTACTCTACAGTAATTTTCTTAACCACCTCATCATATATTTTCACGGTTATTTCTGTACCGATTTTTTCTCTATATGGCATTGAGAACCGACCACCCGGGTGTTTCATCTCCATTATAGTTTCAGCCCTGCCGGCTGTTTCGGTACGCTCAACAGTCAGATCAACAGAAACAGGATAATCGGGAAGGGTCAGTTCAATCATTCCGAAACCCTCATCACGGGCAAGCTTTTTAGGAGTGGAAATTGTCAGGTTAATCCTGGTACCGGCCATAACAGTTTTACCGGAGGCGGGCACTTGTTTGAGGACTACAGAATTATTCCCCGGTTCATCTTCTGACAGAGTGAAAACAAAGGGCTGATTTGAACGAACGAGTCTGTTCACAGCATCCATCCATCTCAGTTCTGTAAAATCATCAATATTATATTTTTTTCCAACGGGACCACGGCTTACTACAAATATAAGTTCAGTCAGACCGGTAAGGGGTGTATCTGCAATTGGCTCCTGCTCAAGAATGGTTCCCGCCGTAGCATCATCAAAGACAAACACAACAGGTTCTTTAATAACCATAAGAGGCTTATAGGAAGCAAAAAGTGTCTGCAGCTGAGTCTTTACATCGGACAGATTCAGCCCAGTATAACTTCCAACCTTGTCGACAACAGCACCCTTGCTTATGGTCAACTTAATCCTTTTACCGGCGCGGACAACACTGCCGGCCTTGGGGTCCTGAGAAATGATATGATCTTTTTCAAGAGGGTCTTCGGTATAGCGAACCTGAATACGGGGATAGAGTTCTTTCTCCTGCAGATTAATCAGACCGTCAATAAGATATTCACCTGTAACATTGGGAACAAGAGTCTGTTCTGCACCCCGTACAGAAACAAAGAATGTAATCATAAATGAGAAAAACAGGACTAGTAAAGTTCCCAGGATAATCCCGAGAGCCATACGGAAGAAATTCTTTTCATCCCTGCTTTCCAGATCTGTTTTCCCTTGAAATGAATCACGCACAGGTGGCTTGATTAAGCTTTTAATTTTCGAGATCATGTTCTGCTCCCAGTACTGAAGCTATAAAATCTTTAGATCCGTTTAGAAAAGATTTATAGTCCATGGCTTTTTTTGACTGCAATTGAAGGCGGCTGACTGCCAGAATACCTTCACCAGTTTGTATCAGAATTCCTTCTTTTTTGTCCATACCTGTCACCTCGCCGGGCACTGTGCCTGAGGCTTCTTTCGTATAGGGATGGGCTTCAATAATATTCAGACGGAGTCCATTCCAGAATGTGAATCCGTGGGGCCAGGGGGTGTATCCCCTGACAACTCTATCCAGTTCTGCGGCAGAAAGGGACCAGTCCATCAGTCCATCATTTTTACCGATGAGACTGCAGAATGTGGCTTTGCTGTGATCCTGCGCCCTGGGAACGATTGAACCGTCCTCCAGTCCCTTAAGGACCTCAATGAGACAGTATCCACCCTCAAGAGCGACACGTTCAGTCAGTGTTTCAGCTGTCTCTCTCTCATCAATTATCAGAGATTTCTGAAGAAGGATATCACCGCTGTCCATCTCCTTTGCCAGAGTTTGAACTGTTATTGCACCCTCTTCATCTCCTCTCAAAATAATGCTGTTCAGAGGAGAAGGTCCTCGTAAGTCGGGTAGTCTGGATGGATGAAGATTTATCCCGCCTTCAGGAAACAATGCCAAAAATGCAGGGCCGAAAATTTTTCCATAGGCAATGCAGATAAGGATATCCGGCTTCAGAGCAGCTGCGGTTTCGCGAAACTCAGCATTCAGTTTCTGAGGCTGAAGTACATTGAGACCAAGCTGAATTGCAGCCTCTTTTACTGGAGAGAAATGCATTTTCTTACCCCGGCCTTTTGCACGGTCGGGATTTGTCAATACAGCGACAATTTCATGTTCTCCCGCAACAGCCCTTAATGAGGGAACCGCGATTTCAGGTGTACCTGCAAAAATTACCCGCATCTACAACCCCATGATTTTATCGTATTTTTTTAAAAGTTTGATCCGTTTGCGATCAGGCATATGATCAATAAAAAGTGTTCCGTTCAGATGGTCCAGCTCATGCTGAATACAGGTGGCCAGAAGCCCTTCTGCCTCAATCTTAAATGGACGGCCCTTCTGATTCCAGGCCTGCACCTGAATGACAGCAGGACGTTTTACATCACCGTACATACCGGGGATACTCAGACAGCCCTCTTCATAGGAAGAGAGTTCCTCGCTTGTTCCGATGATTTCAGGATTGATGAAAACCATGGGATCGATCTGGTCAAATTGGCAGACGAAGAAACGCTCATTTCTTCCCACCTGGGGTGCTGCCAGTCCGATTCCGATGCCGTCAATGGCCTTAATCATCCTATTTGTATAATCAACCAGTTCCTGATTTATATCTTTAACCGGCTGGGATTTTAATCTTAAGACTTCAAGTTCTTTTTCTATATCTATTGTGTATATATCCATAATGTCCTCTTGTCTGAATCAGTATCCACAAGCTGAGAGTAAAAGTCAATATTTCGATGCTGAGCAGACAGTCCTTTCACAGCAGCTGAACCGGATCAATATCTATTTCACGATAGATTCCACGGGGGACTTCTATTCCTTTTATAATGGATGCCGCAATACGGTGGATTCCTGAAAAATCATCACTGCAGCGGAGAAGTGTATGGTAACGGTAATTCCCTGAAATAATGCCCAGAGGACACTCTGCAGGTCCCATCACATCAGGCAGTCCCGCCTTTCTGAAAATGGCTGTCAGTTCTTCCAGAGCCTGAAGCACCTTTGCTCCCTGCTTACCCCTGTAAACGATACGGATAAGACGGGAATAGGGCGGAAACTCCATTATCTGCCTCTGTTCCAGCTCATAGGAATAGAAGGATTCCATATCGGCCCTGCTGCCGTAGACAACTGCCGGGTTATCGGGACGCATTGTCTGAATAAGAACTTCTCCATCATCTCGATAGCGCCCGGCCCTTCCGGCAACCTGAACAATCAGAGAAAATGAGCGCTCCGCCGCCCTGAAGTCGGGCAGAGAGAGACCTGTATCCGCAAGAACAATTCCTACAAGCTTAACACCCGGAAAATTCAGCCCCTTGGCAACCATCTGTGTTCCCAGAAGGATATTGATCTTCCCCTCTTTAAAACGGGTGATTGTATCCTGAAGCACACCTTTTTTTCGGGCACTGTCTGTATCAAGACGAGCCAGAACAGAATCCGGAAATACAGCAGCTACCTGCTCCTCCACCTGCTCAGTACCGAAACCG
Organism: Oceanispirochaeta sp. M1; assembly: GCF_003346715.1. Classification (NCBI taxonomy): domain Bacteria; kingdom Pseudomonadati; phylum Spirochaetota; class Spirochaetia; order Spirochaetales; family Spirochaetaceae; genus Oceanispirochaeta; species Oceanispirochaeta sp. M1. The sequence goes on along the minus strand of NZ_QQPQ01000013.1, from coordinate 109,056 downwards.
GCATATCCCACATCCATGGAGGAACATTCGGGACACACCGTAAGAGGAGACACATGATATCCACAGTAATGACAGATCATTCTGTTTCTGCTTTTATGAAACGTGAGGGGGATGCTGCACTGCCGGCACTTCATCTCATAACCACAGCTGCGACAGTGAAAATAGTAGGAATGACCCCTTCTGTTAAGAAATAGAATGACCTGTTTGCCTTCCTGCAATACCCGCTCCATGCCTCGGATAAGCTCCTGAGAGAGAAGACTTTTTGATTTTTTAAGATCTATAATACTGACCTCAGGCTTGGCTCCCCCGGCTGGTCTCTCCTTGAGAACCAGCTTTCTGAACTGTCCTTTCTCCATCAGATACCATGCTTCCACCGATGGTGTGGCACTGCCCATAAGCAACTTGGCACCACTCATCATGCAGCGCTTCATTGCAAGCTGTCTGCCGTGATAACGGGGAGTCGATCCGGACTTGTAGGATGTTTCGTGTTCTTCATCCAGGATTATCATGCCGAGATTTTCAACAGGTGCAAATACGGCACTTCTGGCCCCGATGATAACTTTAGCCTCTCCCGACTGAATACGTCTCCACTCCTTGAGCTTCTGGGAGGGAGTAAGATGTGAATGAAGCACCGCAGGGTCTGTGGCAAAACGCCCGGAAAGATCATCCACCATCTGATGAGTCAGTGCGATTTCAGGTACCAGAAAAATTACTGACTTTCCTTTTGCAAGAACATCTTCTGCTGCCCGGAGAAAAACTTCTGTCTTCCCTGAACCGGTAATCCCGTAGAGATAATAATAAGATTCAGAACCAGTATTGATTGCTTTTAAAGCCCTATCCTGTTCACCCGAGAGTGTTACTCTGCTGTGTACTTCATCTTCACCACCCAGGCCGAGAGGCGGCAGATCTTTTTCCCGTTTAGCTCCGGGAAGCATCACACTCAGAGCCTCTCCCAGAGAACAGAGATAAAAATCAGACATCCACTGTGCCAGTTTCAGAAGAGAGTCATCAAACAGAGCTTTTTCATCAAGAATTCGAAGAACAGCTTTTGCTTTTTTTACACCCTCGGGAAGAGCATTTCCCACAGACACAACCCATCCCGTAAGAGTCCTTCTACCGAATTCAGCAGAAACCCTGCAGCCCAAAAGAGATGAGGCGGTTCTACTCTCATCTTCGGGAAGAGTATAGGAATAGAGCGAGTTCAGAGGGAGATTAAAAGCAACTTCCAGATACTCAGGAACCACTTAATATATTCCGCAGACTTTTGAGATCTTCCCATACAGGTCTTTTCAGTTCTCCATAGCTCAGAACCTGATCTGGTGAATATGTCACCACAAGAGGAATACCCTGCCATGAATAAAGACGGCCCCGTATTTCGCTGATCTTTACACCTTTCTGTGAAGTAAACCAGGAAGCACAGGCGGAACCCATGACAAGAATGACCTTGGGGCGATGAATTTCCAGCCGGGAAATAATTTCCTTTCCACAGCGGTTCATCTCTTCAGGAAAGGGTGGACGGTTACCGGGGGTTCGGCAACGGGTAAGATTCTGAAGCATTAGATCATTCGGAAGAGAGAGCTCTATGGCGGTCATCCATTTCTGAAAATATTCCATTTCACTTTCACCAAAGGGACGGTTAAGTTTTTCGGCCTCCTGCAGGGGAGGATCTGTTACAACCCAGAGATCAGAATGGATATTCCCCAGCATGGGCATGGCTTTTTTACCGGCTTTCAGCATGGGACAGTTCTGACAGTTTTCAGAATCCGGAATAATTTCCTGTACTGTCATCACGGGCTGTACAGTTTCTGTCTCAGCGCTCCGCTCCGAAAAAACAGGTGTCCCGGGGTGTTTGGTTTTCATTCCGTATTTTAGATAATCTTCAGTTTCTGAAATAAGATTCCAAAAATCAGTATAGAGCTTTTTCTGATCCATATATCACCTTGTCAAGAAATAGACCGTGGGGTTTCGCAGAAGGTCCGGCCAGAGTTCTGTCCTTCATCTCAAGGATACCCTTTATATCATTATAAGATCCACTGTTTTCATACTGCTGCAGCAGAGTTCCTACCATGGTTCTCACCATTTTCCATAAAAAAGCATTACCTGCCACTCTGAAAACTGTGTAAGGTCCCTCTTTAAAAAAACGGGCGCTGCGGATGGTTCTCACCTTATTATTATTTGGATCTTTTGCTGCCGCAAAGGATGTAAAATCTTGTGTACCAGTCAAAGCCATGGCCATATTATTGAGTATCGGAATATCAAGGTCCAGCAGACAGAGAGTTGAATACTGGGTCATATGAGCCTTCTGATATTCCGGCTTGATCAGATAATATCTGTAGACCCTCATAACCGCATCGTACCGGGCATGAAAGTCAGTATCCACTTCACAGCTTTTATGTATTCTGATATCTCTGGGAAGTTTTGAATTAATAGCCTGCCGGAACCGTTCTGAAGGTATTGAGCAGCCCTCGGTTTCAAAATGGGCGACCTGACAGGAGGCGTGAACCCCTGAATCAGTCCGTCCGGAACCTACGAGGCTGATCCTTTGTCCCGGGTGAAAAGATTCCAGAACCTTTACAAGCTCTCCCTGAACTGTCCGTCCCTGTTTCTGTATCTGCCAGCCTTCAAAGTCTGTTCCGTCATATGAGAGATCCAGACGTATTTTACGTTTCGATTCCAAGCTCATCCAATTCGTCCTTGATTAATTTATGCAGATCCCTTGAAAGCTCAAGTATTGCGGTTGGCTTGGATTTTGAAGATTTACCCATACCGACAATCCTGGAAACCGTAGACCGGGCCTTGGCAAGCTGCTTACCCCGGCGTTCGGGATTACTACGCTGCCCGTATTTATATTCCAGATATCCTGAAAGATAAAGTACTCCATCAAATCCGTAATTATTATCAAGATCCGGTCCCAGATGACTGAGCCCCTCAACAGATTCTTCACCTATCTGTTCCATTTCAACAACACGTCCATAGAAAAAGGCTGCTTTTCTGTAAAAGACCTGTGCAAGATAATCGAAATTCTGAGTCTTATCCTCTTTATGAAGATCCATACAGAGCCAGGCAGCCCTGAGGCAGGACATAGCCTGTTTGAAAGTGGGAGCCATATCATTTGTTCCTGATTCATAACACATGGATGCAAAAGAGTAGGAGGCAATTCCCTCCTGCAGTCTCCGGGGACTGTTAAAATCAAGATTGGGAAAGAGACTGTTCATCGCAGTTTTTCTATTTCCAATACTTTTTTTCAAAGCGGAAAGCCTATCCCCTTTCATATTCTTGAAATCCGAAGGATAGGAGGCATAATAACAGGATGGACAGATAATCACAGGATAAAGCAGAGGATATACTGTTCCGAATTTATTGGTTGGTAGATAAGTTCTGTGAAGTTCTTTAGTCAGATCCCCGGCATTCATACGACCGCCGCCGGAGAGGAGTTCTTCCTTCCTGAAGGTATTATCACAGACAGGACATTCAAGCTCCTGTTTAGATAAAAATGTAAGCTTCATCTTTTTATCTTCAGCCAATGGGGGCCTCCTCTATAATGACCTGGGCTATGGAAAAAACAGAATCATGGCTGAGAGACAGAAAGACTGTCCCTCCTCCTCCTGCTTCAAAAACCCTGAGGGCTGATCCTGTAAGCTTCAACTCGGGCTTTCCGTTTTTATCAGGAACAACTTCAATATCCTTTAAGGAGATTCCATGCAGTCCTGTCCCCAGAGCCTTACCGAATGCTTCCTTTGCAGCAAAACGGGCTGCCAGAGATGCTGCTGCACTCTGTTTCTTACTACGGACATAGGCGATTTCATCGAAACTGAAATAACGCTGAAGAATCTGATCATCATCCAGCCATTTCCTGATCCGTTCATTATCTACAATATCGATACCCGTACCCAGAATCACTGCTGCTCACTCCTTTTAGAAAAAGAGACAGAAATCTCCCGGGGATTATACTTGAGTACCGCCACACCCTCGGGAGTATCAACATGTACGGGCATAGTATAAGTGCCTGGAACAATAATTTTTGAACAGTCCAGAGAAAAATGAAGATCCCGGGGCCGCAGCTGTTCAAGGAGAAGCTGACTGCCCTGCACTGTAATAGACATTTCAGGGAGATTCTGGGAGATGATAAAATCGGAAGCCAGATCTACAGAGACAATTTCCAGATTGGTAAGATTCTGTACAATAATCGCCTCATCCACAACACCCCGGAATTCAACTGTATTTCCACCGGGAAATGTGACATTGTCACCGGGAGGGAGAAGGCGGGAGCTGACATTAAAATCATCATAACGCCCGGAAAGATCAATCTCCTCGGTTTTAATACTGTGAATATCACTAAGCTGGGATTCCGGCCCCTGTACAGTGACATAGGTTGGAGAGACAAAGTACTGAATCAGCTCATAGCCGTTGGGCGGGAACTGAGTGAGTGACGGCAGGATTTCCAGGCTTCTCGTCACTTTCTTCTCCTGGAAGATTGCGATTTCAGATGGCTCCAAATTTATTTCCATTGTTTCACTTTGATAACCGTAGGATGAATTAAACTGAATCTTGATAGGGACCTTAAAGGAACCTTCATTCTCATAGGCCGTAAAATCCGCTACAGCAGAAAGGTCATTATCAAGAATGGAATAGATCATCTCTTCACTGCCCCTGAGGTTAACTCTCACACTGTGAGGGTATGTACCGCTTGCAGAGAAACCTTCATTGGTATAAATCTGCAGAGGGATATTGAAATAGCGCTCTTCAAGATTGCTGATCTGATAGAACATAGAGAGAAGAACTGCTGCCAGAATGGAGAGAATTTTGGCCAGCCAGCGGTCAAAAATAATCTGAAAAAAACCTTTTTTCACGAACTCTTCCCCCCCCCGTCTTCATTGGGATTTTCCCGCAGGTTCAGGAGCTGTCTGAGTCTGAAACGGACCTCATCCAGTGTCAATGCATAAAAGATATGAGAATCATAGGCCAATGACAGAGCACCGGTCTCTTCAGAAACAACCAGAACCACAGCATCCGTCTCTTCAGCAAGTCCGAGTGCGGCTCTGTGACGGGTACCGAAACTCCTCCTGATATCCGCCTGCCGTGAGAGAGGAAGAAAACATCCCGCCGACACAATTTCACCGTTCTGAATAACAAGAGCACCGTCGTGAAGGGGTGTATCATGACCGAAGATTGTAATTATCAGGGCAGATGTCAGGTCTGCATTCAGCTTGGTCCCTGTATCGATAATATTCTTGAGCCCCACATTACGGGAGAAGACCACAAGGGCTCCCCTCTTCTGTCCTGAAAGAACTTCCGCAGCACCCAGAATTGAATCCATCTGAAGTGAACGGGTTCTGGTCTGAAGCCGGAAAAAATCTCTCTGCCCGATACGGGTGAATATACTTCTCAGCTCCGGCTGAAAAACGATAGCCACACCGATAAAGAGTCCAGGGGCAAGAAGATTCAGTATCCAGAGGAGAGTGCTTAATTGAAGGAACCAGGCAGCAACATAGACCAGTGCCAGAAGGGAGGCACCCTTAAGCAGCTGAATAGCCTGGGTCTCCTCCATAACGTTGTAAGCTTTATAAATCAGGAAGGCCAGCAATCCTATATCGATTGCTGGACTGATCAGTTCCCGTAAAACCCAGCTGTTTATCAGTCCTTCCATAAAATCTCCTGCAGTACAGAAAGCATCTGAACTGTTTCCTTCACATCATGAACACGCAGAATATCTGTTCCCTGAGAGGCACAGAATCCATTTGCCGTCAATGAGCCTATAAGTCTATCATCGGCTTCAAGATCCAGAATCTGTCCTATAAAAGATTTACGGGACAGTCCCATCAGTATGGAATAGCCTGTATCTGAAAAACGGCCTATATTTCGTATAAGAGCCAGATTATCTTCAAGACGCTTACCAAACCCGATACCGGGATCCAGAATAATATTTTCCTTTCTGACACCGGCCTTTTCCGCAGATGCCGCAGCTGCAAGTAGAAAATTCAGAACTTCATCCACAACTGAATCATATTCCGGACTTTTCTGCATGGTTTCAGGTTTTCCCTGCATATGCATCAGACAGACCGGACAGTCCCTTTCGGCAGCCAGTGCTGTCATCTCCGGGTCATCCCGGAGTGCTGATATATCGTTTATTATGTTTGCTCCCAGATCGAGAGCCCCACGGGCAACAGCCGATTTTCTTGTATCTACTGAAATGGGGATATCCGTCTCTTTCCGAATCCCTTCAATAAGGGGAAGAACTCGTTCAAGCTCCTCTTCAAGAGAGACAAAACTGGAACCCGGTCTGGTGGATTCTCCACCTATATCGAGTATATCCGCCCCATCTGAGACCATTTCCCTGGCCTGATCAAGGACTTCAATTAAGCCCTGCTTTCTGCTTGAGGAATAAAAGGAGTCGGGAGTACAGTTTATTATGCCCATCACAAGGGGATGTTTATCTTTATGAATCATATTCTTTCCATCAGAATACACTATTGTTCTGCTTATTAAAAGTTAATCCTCAAGAATGAAAATCTCTACACGCCGGTTCTGTCTACGTCCTTCATCTGTGGCATTATCACCAAGAGGCATAAGACCTCCCATTCCGGTAAAGAGAAAGCGGTCGGCTTCAATTCCCCGGGAACTCAGCTCTTCAACTATTGTTCTGGCCCGTTCCTGTGAAAGTATAATCTGGGATTCCATGGTACCGATATCCGCAGTATGTCCCTTGACCAGGAATGTTCTGTCGGGAACTTTTTTAAGAACTTCGGCGATTGTATCAAGAAGAGGTCTGTCTTCGGGCAATATTACAGCTTCATCTGCTTTAAAATGGAGATTTTTCAGATTCAGAGCCAGACCTTCATCCCGCTCTTCAACGCTGATCTGGTCTGTAAGGGACTCCCCTTTCTCTTCAAAGGAATCCTTAAGCTGATCCGCAAGAACCGTTTCCACATCCTTACGCAGTCCCGGTCTGTCCAGGAGTTCAATTCCCTTATAAAAGGTCAGGAGAAAGCCCTTCTCCCTGAGGCTGCTGCCGTCAAGGTACTGATACTCTTCCTCCATGATATCTTTCATAAGAAGAAACTCCATGGTTTCAATGTCAATCATAAGAGAAACAACATGTTTCCCGCTTAATGCTCTCAGAAAGGTATCAGCCGCAGGAGAACGGCCCTGCCGGTAGCGTACAGCATACTGGGCCTTGATTACATAAACATCACGCCCTTCCCAGACTTCCTCTCCCATATAAGTATATTCACAGTATTGGGGAAGAACGGCTCTCTCACTGCCGTCAGGAGCAGTGACAACTACTTCGAGTCCCCCCTCCCACTTATCTCCGGGAATAACAGCTTCCTTTGGAAATGTAGGAAAACTGCGCAGTCTTGGATAAGCAGATCCCGGAACCAGCATCGTCCCTCTGGAGTTCAGTGTATAAGTTACATTTTCGCTGCTCGTAACGGCTGAGGCGGTCTTAAATCCGTCTTTAGTCTTCTCTTCAAGATGATAGACAGTTCCATTTACTTTGAATAAATTGCCCCCGGAGCTGGTACTGTCATAGATTCCCCGGTTTTCCCGATAAATATGCCCCTGATACTGTCCGTTTCTATACTGACTGAGGTTAAATTTTTCTATAACCCTGTAATTGTCGCCAGGGTGAACTGTAAAGATCACTCCCTCTTCCTGAGCCGCCGCCCTCATGGGGAGCAGAATTAGAAAGATGAGAAGGAATAAATCAGCTGTCCTTCTTCTCCAATGTACTGGTCTTGATAAATCGGGCACTGCTGAACTCCTTGGGTTTAATCCTGACACCCTGAGACTTAACCCCTTTTACAAGGTATTTTTCCACAGGAAAGGTATCGGCTGCTGTCTGAATCAGAGACTTCTGCTTAAAATCCACCACAATGGATACATCCGTTTTTGTGGTAAAGCGGATCAGTTGAGATCCCTCCGGGAGCAAGTCGTAAACCTTGTTCAGGATAAACTGGGTAACCATACAGCGTTTAACATATGGATATCCGTTTTCACTGTTTCGGTAGACCATGGAGAACACTGTATTTTCCATTGTTTCCTTATCGGTCAGGCCGCAGTAGAGAAGCCCCTTACCAACAAAATATTTATCTGGAACATCCATAACCTGGTAGCTCGCATCCTTACGGACCATAAGAATCCTGTCATACACAGAAGCCTCACACCAGAGAATGCCGGAAGAGACATCAGAACCGATATAACCGGTATCCTTATTGTACCTGATTTTAAGGTTTTTCTGAGCAGCATCACGGATATCGACTTTCTGAATATCTATCAGCTCAGTACGCCGGGGCATAAGCTTGGCCTGTTTGGCAATAAAACCGTCCAGGGTGGCGATCGCATATTCTTTGAGGTGTTTAAGATGATGCCGGATCTCTTTCAGTCTGGTTAGAATCTCGTCCACCTCTTTCTTCATCTTGTTGATATCGTAGAGTGATATACGGCGGATGGGAATTTTCAGAAGATGTTCAAGATCTTCTTCCGTAATATCCCTTTTAATTTCTTTCATGAAAGGGATGAATCCATCACGGACAGCCAGATGAATAGCTGCGGGAGTCTTCATCTGTTCAATTGCCTTGTAGATTCTCTCTTCAATGAAGATTCTCTCAAGAGTTCTGATATGCAGCTTGTCAAGGAGTTTGCCCTCTTCAAGCTTCAGCTCTTTTCTAAGAACGATAATCAGCTGCCCCGCATGATATTCAATAATCTCGGGTATAGTCATAACCCTGGGCTTGGAATCGGGACCTATAATAAGGAGATTAAGAGAAAGAGAAACTTCACAGTCAGTAAAGGCATAAAGACCATCAAGCACATCATTTGTATGAACACCCCTGGGCAGTGTGATTTCAATCTCAACCTCACTGGTGGTAAAGTCGGTTATGCCGCCGATCTTTATTTTATTCTTACGGGCGGCAGCTTCAACGGAGGCAATAAGGCTTTCCGTGGTTGTACCGAAGGGAAGTTCCCGTACGGTGATCTTCTTGGGATCTTTAGTATCCAGTCTTGCCCTGGAGAGGACCTTGCCATTTCCTTCCCGGTAGTCGGTCACATCCACCAGACCACCCGTTGGGAAATCGGGGAAGAGTTCAAAGGGCTCATCCAAAAGAAAAGAGCGCTCAGCCTGGAGCACCTCAACAAAGTTATGAGGCAGGATTTTAGTGGACATACCTACGGCAATACCCTCAGCACCCAGAATAAGAATGAGCGGGATTTTTGCCGGAAATACAACGGGCTCTTTCCGTCTTCCGTCATAAGAATCATCAAAATCTGTTATTTCAGGATTATAGAGGACCTCTTTAGCAAGAGGTAGAAGTCGACACTCAATATACCTTGCTGCAGAAGCGCGGTCCCCAGTGAAGATATTACCGAAGTTTCCCTGCTTGTCTATAAACAAATCTTTATTGGCAAGGTTGACCAGGGCTCCATAGATAGAGGAGTCTCCATGGGGGTGGTACTGCATACAGTGACCCACAACATTAGCTACTTTATTGAATTTTCCGTCATCCACATCAAAAAGGGACTGAAGAATACGCCTCTGTACCGGCTTAAGGCCGTCATCAAGATGAGGTATAGCTCGCTCTTTGATAACATAGGATGCATATTCAATAAAGTTAGTGTTGAAAATCTTTCTTACATAAGCCATCAGACGAGGTTCTCCATGATGTATTTACGGCGGTCAGGGGTATTCTTACCCATGTAGAACTCAAGCATGCCGCTCACGTCCTTCATGGATTTAATAGTTACAGGAACAATGCGCATATCTTCGCCGATAAAAGGTCCGAACTCATTTGGTGATATTTCACCCAGTCCCTTAAATCGGGTAACTTCATTCCCCTTGATTGAGGCCATGGCCTGATCCCGCTCTTTTTCATTATAGCAATATACAGTCTTCTTTTTATTTCTGACCCGAAACAAGGGTGTTTCCAGAATATGTATATGCCCGCCCTGTACAATCTCCTCAAAGTAGTTGAGGAAAAAAGTCAGCAGGAGGTTCCGGATATGAAAACCATCGGTATCAGCATCCGTTGCCACCACAATTCGGTCATAACGGAGATCATCAATGGAGTTTTCAATTCCCAGAGCCATCATCAGATTGTAGAGCTCTTCATTTCTGTAAATATCCGCCGGTTTCTTTCCATAGGAATTCCAGGGTTTACCCCGGAGAGAGTAGATAGCCTGAAGATAAACATCCCGGCAGGATACCATGGAGCCCGTTGCAGACTCTCCTTCTGTAATGAATATGGTTGAGTTTCTTCCCTTCTCTCCATCAGGTCTGTGATTTTTACAGTCCTTCAGTTTGGGAATATTTAATGAGATTTTTTTAGCAGCAGCCTTGGCTTCTTTTTTAACTGCATTGAGTTCCTTTCGGAACTTCTCATTGGTTATGATCTTATTTTCCAGAGCCGAAGCAGCTTCGGTATTCTTATGAAGGAAATCGACTATACCGCCTTTTGTCTCGTTGACAATCCAGCTTCTGATATCAGAGTTACCAAGTTTATTCTTTGTCTGGCTCTCAAATACAGGGTCTTTTATTTTTACAGCAATGGCACCTGCCATCCCTTCCCGGACATCAGTACCCGAATAGTTTTTTTTATAAAAATCATTGACCCCTTTCAAAAGCCCCTCACGGTAGGCACTCAGATGTGAACCACCGTCGGATGTGTACTGGCCGTTTACAAAGGAGAAGTAACTTTCACCGTAGGTAGAGGTATGGGTGAAAGCACATTCAATCTTATCTGATTGAAAATAGGCTATCTCATAGAGTGTATCATCCCCTACTTCTGAATGAAGAAGGTCCCATAGACCTTTCTTGGATTCGAACTTCTGTTTATTGAGGTATAGTCGGAGACCTTTATTCAGACAGGCATAATTCCAGCAGCGCTGTTCCAGAAACTCATCGATGAAACCATATTCACCGAATATCTCAGTATCAGGTATAAACTCGACAAAAGTTCCGTCATCCGCATCGGGAGCCTTACCTTTTTTCTGAGAGATAAGGTTTCCTCTCTGAAATATAGCTTCCGCATATTCTCCGTTTCTATAGGCTCTTACCAGGAAATGTGAGGAGAGAGCATTAACAGCCTTTGTACCTACACCGTTCAGCCCTACAGAGAACTGAAAAACATCATCGTTGTATTTAGCTCCGGTATTAATAATGGAAACACATTCAACAATTTTCCCTAAGGGGATTCCACGTCCATGGTCACGGACCTGAACCTTATTATCAAGGATAGAAATATCTACACGGTTTCCATAACCCATAATGAATTCATCTATCGCATTGTCTATAACTTCTTTAATCAGTATATAGATCCCGTCATCCAGATTGCTTCCGTTTCCAAGCCGGCCTATATACATACCAGATCTCAGCCGGATGTGCTCCAGGGAACTGAGGGTCTTAATTTTGCTTTCATCGTAATTCGTCTTCTTAGCGCTCATAGGGAGAAATGATATTCTCCCTCCCGAATTTTGTAAAGGACTGAAAGGTTTATTTTATACGGCGGTTATACCTTCAAGATGTTCTACAATGGGTGCCATCAGGGAATCGACCATATCTTTTTCATTGGGAAAGGATGCCATACTTCTATTTTCTATATAATCATCACAGTAATCGAACAGCTGGGTCTGCAGTGATTCCATCATCTGCTGAATAAGGAAAAAAAGAAGTTTTTCCATGGTACTTTTCTTTTCAATGATCTCTTCTATATAAGCCTGCTTCTTCAATATCTCGATTGCTGCAACAATAAGTTGATCCATGACAATGCTGACTTTCAGTTTTTCATTCAAACGCTCATCCAGAGCAATCCCATGAAAAAGAATAATGACTTCAGGAAATGTATAATTAACTGTATAGATAAGTCTCAGCACTTCTGTAAGCTTATCGATAAAGTTTCTCTCTTCCTTTTCAAGAGCCTTCAGCTCTCTTATGGCATATTGTATTGGAGCTGTCAGTAGATCATTTAGAAAATTACGCCGCTCTGAATATGTTTTTATCCAGAGCTCTTCAGATACTCCGCTGATCTGAGAAAGAACCGATGCAGGTAGTTCCGTCTTCTCTTCGCGCACAAGTTTTCTTGCAAGAGAACGTACGAGGATATCAACTTCTCTACCGTCTTCAAAGAATAATTTCAAACGGCTTTTTCTCTGAGCGACCTTATTATTCATAAAATTATTTTATTTCATAAAAGCTGAAAAAGAAACGAAACGTGTGTTATTTATTGAGACCCCTCCGGACAGTAAATTATAAAAGATTTTCCGGAGAGGTATTTAATGATTATCTGAGAGTATTTCAGTCGCAGCCTTTACCGGCAAATTCTTTTACAAGAACCGCCAGTTCCTTTCCTCGCTGATACGCTTTTTTCAGCTCCTCCTCACCGGGAGCGCCCTGCCACTCAACTGACTCAAGAAATTCCCATTTCAGTTTTTCTGTAGCTATACCCAGTTCTTTTTCCGCTCCACCGGACCAGCCGAAGGAGCCGAAACGGAATGCTTTTTTATTCTGAACTTTCTTTCTGTTGAAATCATCAATAACATGGGCCATGGGGGGGAACATCTGATATTCGTAGGTGGGCATACCCAGAACGATGCCTGCGGATCTCCAGGCATCCGCCAGAATAAATCCAATATCATCTTCAGGAACTCTGTACTGGTGAACAGGAACCTTTTCGCTTCTGATTCCCTTGATCACCTCTGTTACCAGTTTGGCTGTATTGCCGTACATAGAACCCCAGATTACAGTAATTTCGGGGCAGGCCGGACCTTTCAGATAGGAGGCATAACGGGCATAACGCTCAACAATTACAGAAGGATTCTCTCTCCATATAATACCGTGAGAGGGACATATCATTTTAATATCCAGACCCTCCAGCTTCTTGAGTCCCCTTTCAACAAAGACTGAGAAGGAGGCAACTATATTTGCGTAATAGCGGAGGGCTTCTTTTTCAAAAAACTCGTGCTGATCATCGGAAAGCTGATCATCAAAGACAGCGCTGTCATCAACCTTTCCATATGAACCGAAGGCATCACAGGCAAAAAGAATTTTATCTTCCTGAAGATAAGTCATAATGGTTTCGGGCCAGTGAATATTGGGTGTTTCAAAAAACTGCAGAGTCTTTCCCTGCCCCAGATCCAGTATTTCACCGTCTTCAACAGCATGTACATTTTCTGTTATACCACAGAACTGCTCCACAAGGGGAACCGCTTTCTTGCTGCAGTAAATCATCATTTCAGGATTTTGTTTTCTGAACTCACCCAGCCATCCTGTATGATCAGGCTCCATATGATTTACAATAATGTAATCAATATTTTCAGGACTGACTCCGATTCCCTTCATCTGAGAACTGAGGCTCCCTGGAAAGTCATCCTTATCCTGGGTCAGATCGATAACTGCAGTCTTATCTCCTTTAACTATGTAAGAGTTGATTGAGGTTCCGTCAGGAATAGCCCAGATACCTTCAAATAGATTACCGGGTTCAATATTAACACCAAGACGGTACACGTCTTTACTGATTTCTACAGATTTCATTTATAGTCTCCTTACATGTACTACCAAAGTTCACTTGGTACTTTGGTGATTATTAAGTTTTAGCCAAAGGGGCTCGTACTTCAAAGATGTCCTGGCATTTCACCAGCTCGATGCCTAAGGGTATACTAACAATTATAGACAAAAAAAACGGAGTAAAACAATTACTCCGAGCTTCCTAATATTATTTTATTGCTCACATTTTTACTCCGATTCATTCGGTCTTTACGTAGAAGCCTTCTTAAAACGTTCTTCCCGAATCATCTGTACAAGAACCCTGTCAAAGCAGGAGGAGAATTCCTTGATCTCCTTTGCACCGTAATTACTTCCCTTGTCCTGTCCAATCCCCGCTTCCCTCATCATATGCATAAAATCACGTTGAGCCAAACGCTCCCGGACATTATTCTTTGTGAATTGATTACCTCGGTCGTTGATAACGGCTCTGCCTTTTTCTACCAGAGAAGCCGCAAGAGGAATATCTCTTGTAAGGATCAGATCTCCCATCCGGCTGTGCTCAACAATATAATCATCAGCACTGTCGGCAGCACTGGAACTTAAAGAGAAGCTGATATATTCAGACTTAGGGAGGAGTAATTCACTATTCGCTACATAATGCAGCTGGATTCTCTCCCGAATACATCTCGCATTTACAATATCCCTCACCTGCCGTGGACAGGAATCACCATCAATCCAGACTTTCATTTATTCAGGTACTCTTGCTATAAAAGCTTTTCCGGGCCCTTCAATCAGGCGCACAGGACTCTCTGCTGTAAGAAAACAGGATTCTCCGGCTTTCAATTCCAGCGTTTCCTCTCCTTCACTGATACGGATATTCCCCTCCAGCACAGCCAGTATGGAAACCGGATAAGATCTTTTTATGCTGATGCTCTTTGAACGGCAGTCAATATAAACGAGTTCAAATTCCTTTGAAGCTGTTCTGTATATTTCCGAACCGTCATCCTGTTTCTCAGGTACAATGCGCTTAACTGGAACTGATTCAAATAAAAGAGTTTTTTCAAGTTCTTCAAGATCCATGAATTTTGCTGTCAGTCCACCCCGTAGAACATTATCAGAATTAGCCATCAGCTCCATACCGAAGCCCTGAAGGTAGGCATGAAGTTCACCCGCAGGAAGATATAGCGCCTCTCCGGGCTTAAGACAGAGGGTGTTTAGGTATAGGGGCGCCAGCACAGAGATATCTCCCGGATATTTATCCTGAAGTTTTAAAACCCAGCGGCAGGCGTCATCATCCTGTTTTCCACACCAGGACAGAGCAGCACCCAAAAGAGATTCTTTCTGACTGTCTTCCAGATTCATGAGAGTAATGAAAAAATGTTTCAGAGCGGCTTCTTCACCCTTTCCTGCAGGCAGCAGAACTGATAATAAATCCTCAGGACAGAATCCACCGAAGTATTTCTTTATTTCATCGGGTCTGCGGAAACCCTTCATAGCCCAGTAATCGGTGATGGCACAGACGATTTCGGGTTTATGGTTATCATCTTTATAATTACGGTTAAAGGCATCCAGAGGCACAGCCTTCTTATTTTCACGATCAAAGCCCTCTTCCGCCTGCTTCTTATTGGGATGAGCCTGAATGGAGAGGGGTTCTCCTGCAGCCAGAAACTTGAAAAGATAAGGCAGATTTCCAAAACGCCGTAGTACATCCTTTCCAAGACGATCCTGGGCATCCTCTTTTATGAATTCATCGAGAGAGAGTGAAGTACTCCCGGAAATATCGACCTTTGACATTCCTCTGGGATGAACTCCCATCCAGAGCTCCGCCAGAGGCCCGTCTTCTTTTATATTCAGTAAATTCTGTAAATAACTTTTTGATCCCCAGGGATAATCCTGGATCAGGTTTTCCATCTTCTTAATCATAGAAAACAGTATAGTAAATTCAAAGAAAGAGAGAAAGACTTTTTTACATCTGAAATATCAGACCGATTCACCCCTGATCACTTCAGGAAGAATAATTTTCTTACGGAAAATATCCGGTTTTTCAGATGAGCCGAGAAGCTCAAGGAGCATACTTACGGCTTCCTTATATATAAGAGAAGGTTTTAGATCGACAGTACTCAGACTGAAAGGGAGGGCATAATTGAAGGGCATATTATCATAGCCGATAAGCCCCAGATCCTTTCCTGGACGCAAGCCGTTATCCTGAAGACACTGTATAATCCCGATGGCAGTCATATCGTTGACCACTGCCAGCGAGTCAATTCTTCCGGCGCTGATATCAGTCAGCAGCTTTTCACAGATTTTATACCCGCCCTCTTTACCGGGTTCCGTCAGATGAAGTGGAACCTCAGCATCAAAGCCTTTGCAGAATCCTCCATACCTTTCACGGTTGGGAATAATTATTTCAGGGAGATATGAAATATATGAGGGTCTGTCATAACCTGCTTCTTTCAGATGAACCGCGGCAAGTCTTCCCCCTTCACTGTTGTCTGTGCTGCAGCAATGATTATTTTCAAAATGAGATGTGTGATGTGAGATCACTGACGGAATAGGCAATCCCGCTACTGCGGCAGCTTCTTCTTCGCTGTCCACATCAAAAAAAATTACTCCGTCGCATTCCTGTTTCCAGTTAACCGACCTGACATCTTCTGCGGACTTCAGAGTTTTGAGATTAAGACGGTACATAGAAGAATCAATTACAGATAGGACTCCTGTCAGAACATCTGTGAAAAACCATTTAGCACCGGGAAAATCACCCCAGTACCAGGGCCTCCCCTGTTTTTCAAAACTGACAAGAGAGATCTGTCCCGTACCCCTGCGGCGAAGAGCACTGGCGGATTTATCGGGGGAATATGCGAGCTCACGGGCTGCATTGAGTACTGCTTCCTTTTTTGCAGAAGACACACGATCAGGATTATTATAGACCCGCGAGACCGTGGCGCTGCTGACTCCGGCAAGAGCGGCAACTTTATCTCTGTTATTTTTTTCCGCCATACATTTCCATCCTTGACAGATTCATTTTACCCTTGTATTGTACTCGTGTACATTTTATTAATCAACCCTTGGCTCAAGAGCCTGAATTATAAATGTTTAAGACTGTAATGAAGACCTTAATAGGAGTTCCCATGAGTAAAAAAATTGATTTTACCGAAGATCCCCACAGACGATACAACCCCCTGACAGGTGAATGGATCAAAGTATCACCCCACAGAACAAAACGTCCCTGGAACGGTCAGGTTGAAAAACCTATGCTGGATAAAAAACCTGAATTTGATCCCGGCTGCTACCTCTGCCCCGGCAACGAGAGAGCCGGAGGACACAAAAATCCTGACTACAAGGGAACCTTTGTATTTGAAAACGATTTCGCCGCTCTCCTGAAAGATACTCCCGAAGGTGAAATGAATGACGGTCTCTTCCAGGCTAAATCAGAGAGAGGACTGTGCAAGGTTATCTGCTTTTCACCACGCCATGATCTGACCATATCCCTCATGGAAGTTGATATGATTACAGAAGTAGTTAAAACCTGGCAAAATGAGTATGAAGAGCTGGGAAAGATTGATTATATTAACCATATTCAGATATTTGAAAACAGAGGAGCCGTTATGGGCTGCTCCAATCCCCATCCCCACGGACAGATCTGGGCCGAAGAGATCATTCCCGATATCCCCTCTAAAGAGCAGGATAAACAGAAAGCCTATCTTGCAGAAAAGGGATCTGTTCTGCTGACAGATTACGTAAAGAAAGAACTGGAACTGAGGGAAAGAATTATTTTTGAAAATGACAGCTTTGTTGCCCTGGTTCCCTTCTGGGCTGTCTGGCCCTATGAAACAATGGTTCTGCCTAAAAGACAGATTCGCAATATCTGTGAAATGTCTGAAAAAGAGACTGTTGATATGGCTGATGCTCTCAAACGGATGGGAACCCGCTTTGACAATCTGTTCCAGACCAGTTTTCCCTACTCCATGGGAATCCACCAGGCACCCACCGACGCTGAAGAGCATGATGAATGGCAGTTTCACATCCATTATTATCCGCCCCTGCTTCGCTCAGCTACGGTAAAAAAATTCATGGTGGGCTACGAAATGCTGGGCATGCCCCAGAGAGATATCACAACCGAGGGAAGCGCACTGAGTCTGAGAAACTGCTCCGAAGAGCATTACACCCTGACACTTGGAGAGGAATCATGACAAAAAATGATATTCTGACACAGCTGGAAAAAGGAAAATTGACAGCATTATTTGAAGAACTCTATGGTGCTGAAGGCCTAGAAGGTCAGGCTCTGCGCTGGGCTGAACTTGTAGAAAAACATGAAACCCTCTACGGAACACAGGACATCAGCCTCTTCAGTACCCCCGGGCGAACTGAGCTGGGTGGAAATCATACCGACCATAACAGAGGCCGGGTTCTGGCAGGTTCCATCAATCTTGATACGATAGCCGCCGTTTCCCAAACTGGTGATACATCAGTCATTATCGATTCTGAAGGATATCCCGCCGTGAAGGTCGATATATCCGATCTTTCTGTACATCCCGAAGAAGAGGGGCTCACAGAGTCCCTGGTAAGGGGAATTGCGGCCCGTTTTACAGAAAAAGGATATAAGATTTCCGGTTTCAGAGCCAATACAACAAGCTCCGTACTCAAGGGATCAGGACTGAGTTCCTCTGCAGCCCTGGAAGTGCTGGTTGGAACCATTTTCAGCGCCCTGTTCAATGGTAATATGGTGACTTCTACAGAGATAGCCCAGATTGGGCAGTACTCGGAAAATAACTTTTTCGGTAAACCATGCGGGCTGATGGATCAGGTTGCCTGTGCCAACGGCGGTATTGTGGCCATAGATTTTGAAGATCCTGAAAAACCTGTTATCACTCCTGTTGTATATAACTTCAACAAGGCCGGATACACACTGATGGTTGTGGATACCGGAGGTAATCATGCGGATCTCACTCACGAATATGCAGCTATCCCCACTGAGATGAAATCGGTTGCTGCTGAATTCGGAAAAGAGGTCTGCAGAGATCTGGACAAAGCCAGGGTAATTGAAAACATATCTGCTCTCAGAGAAAAGACCGGAGATCGGGCAATTCTGAGAAGCCTTCATTTTTTCAGTGATAACAAACGAGTCAGCCGAATGGTTGAATCACTGAAAGAGAATAAGGTTGAAGACTATCTTCATCAGGTCAATCTTTCCGGTCATTCTTCATTCTGCTACCTCCAGAATGTCTATCCCGGGAAAGAGCCTCAGGAACAGGGAATCAGCCTTGCTCTGGCACTGACCGAAGATTTTCTTGATGAAAAGGGAGCCTGCCGGGTTCACGGCGGAGGATTTGCCGGAACCATTCAGGTCTATATCCCCAATGAAAAAGCAAAAGAATATGTAGACTATATGCAGATTGTTTTTGGAGAAGGTTCTGTAACTCCCCTGAGAATAAGGCCACTCTCTTCTATGCAGATACTTTCATAGCTTCTAAGGCATCCTGAGGGATGCCTTTTTTTTTCCGATTTGTAACCTCCGGAAGAGGGATGTATATTTAATACTATGAACAAACACAGAATAACCTTTTATTTTTTAGTATTGATCCTGATACTGAGCTGCAGCTCGGGAAGCAGAGAAGCTGATTTAGCTTATACGGCAGCGGAAGCCCCGAGAGCAATGATGAAATCGGAAGCTGCCTCTATGGAGCCTGAACCGCTGATGGTAAGCAATGAAGACAGTCTGTCAGATTCAACTGTCCCCTCAGAAACAGCTGATGAAGATCCGGGACGTAAAAGGATATACAACGGCAGTATAGGTCTTATTGTTGATAAGCCTGAAGACAGCCGAAAGGCTCTTGAAAAACTGACACTCAGTACAGGGGGCTATGTGGAAAGCTCCTACAGTGATTATATGATACTGCGTATACCGGCAGCGTTGTTCCGTACAACCTTTAAAGAGATCCTTGGAATGGGAAAAGTAAGTCATCAGGAGATCAGCACATGGGATGTAACCGAACAGTTTGCCGATTCTCAACAGCGCCTGACTACCGCCATGCAGACCAGAGAACGTCTTTATGCCCTACTGAACAAGAGCAGTGATGCCGAGGAGAGAGCCCGGATACTGAGGGAGATAGGACGTCTCAGCGAAGAGATAGAATCCATCAGGCAGCAGTTAAGTATGATGGAAAACAGAATTGCCTACTCCAGAATTTCCGTGTCCCTTGAGGCCAGACTCGATGAAGGCTACGGCCGCTATGATATCCCCTTTGACTGGATTGCCTCTCTTGATCCTCTTTATCCTGTTTCAGACCGGCTGAAAGCCTCGGTAAAGCTTAATCCCGGAGATAATTTTGCAGTCTTTGAAAAAGAAAAAAGTTATATTGCCGAGGATGCGGAAGGAACAACTCTGTTTATCAGCAGTGTTGATAATGAACCGCGGGGTGATGCCTCATTCTGGCAGAAAGCTCTGGAGTTTCATCTATCTGAATACTATGAGAGCGCCGAGGATGTCAGTATAAACATTGGAGATAAAGAGTTTAAGGGGATTCACTTTATCAGTAAGGACAGAGAGCCATATCAATTTATAGTGGCAGTTTTTGCAGATGGAAAGACACTCCACATCCTTGAAATATTCACTCCCGGGGGAAACAAGGACCTCTCCTCTCTGATGAAAGACCTTGAAGAAGGAGAAATAAGATGAAAAGATCTGGATACCTCCTTTTATTGATAATCATTCTTTCTACTCCCCTGTTTTCTGATGATAAGCTCTATCATGAAATAACTGCCCAGCTACTTGTAAAGGACAGGCAGAAGGCATCGGAGAATCTCAGTGACTGGGCTGAAGCCCAGGGTGGATATTTCACCATCCGCTCACTGGACAGGCTGACACTCAGGATTCCGGATACATCACTGAAGGAATTAAAAGACCTTCTTGAAAAAGAATCTGAAGAGATACTTGATTTGTCTCAGAATGCCTTTGATCTTAGAGAAAACATTCTGATGAGCCAGTCATATCTGGATGCCAGGGAAGAACTTCTTGCCAGAAATATGGAATATCTTGATAAATCTGATTTTGAGGGAACCCTCACCCTTGAGATGGAGATCAGGAGATTGATGCAGGAGATTGACAGTCTCAGGGGAGTACTCAGGAAGTACGATAATGACACAAAATATGCCCGTGTAGATCTGAACATATCCTTTAAGAACCAAACCCTTCCGGAAGGGAGAGATTCCCGTTTTGACTGGATAAATGAAGTGGATTTTTTCTACTACATCAACAGCCCTTCAGAACTGTCCGGAGGGATGGGCAACGGACCTTCCCTTCCTCTGCCCGAAGGTTTTGCCCTGGCAGATAAAAAGCCCTGGTTTCAGGCACTCTCTCCCGAAGCCGTACATCTCCGGTTGAAAGAGGTAAAAAATTATCCTGAACAGAATGAATCCTTCTGGAAAAAAGCACTTTTCACTCACCTGGAGGGACTTGGTTATATTCCCCTGGATAATGACAGATCCCTGAGCCTTGATGACAAAGCTCCCTTTCAGATAAAAAGCTGGGGAGTTCCTCTGGGGCGGAAAGACTATATCTATATAACAGGACTTCGCATGAATAAGGATAAAATTGAAATCCTTGAAATTGCGGGTGAAGCGGAGTATGTCCGCAGTTATTTTTAAAGAAAAAAATCCCCGGGTAATCCCGGGGAGAGTTAAGATTTAAGATTTAAGAAAAACATCAATCGTAGGGATCAGAATCCCAGTCCTTGGATTTATCATCTGAAGGTTTTTTAGTCTTGCTGCTGCCGCTGCTGCCGCTATCGGTAGATCCTCCAATACTTCCGCCGCTGCTGCTGCTTGACCCACTGCCGCTGCTTCCGCTTTTACCACTGTCTGCAACGGAGCCGGTACTGCTTGTTCTGCCCATTGTGCTGAATGAAACCATGATCATAGGGGAAAAGCTGAAGGCTTTTCCGGCACCGTATGTCAGACCATCATCATCCATATTACTCACTTTAGAGAAAAAGTCATAAGACATATCAAGACCGAACATCAGTCCCATTTTCTCAGCGAACTGCCAGTTCAATCTGGTAATACTGCCGATTCCGACACCGACTCCAGTTAGAGTTTCGTAGGCCCAATCACTACTGGGCATAATACCTATTCCAAGATGAGCACCCACTCCCATCAACAGGGAGAGACTTGGTACAAATTGGAAATTGAATCCGGGCCCCATAATCATCTGAGCTCCAAATCCGGTTCCATAATCGTATAGACTTAAATCTTCTTCATCCACAAGAAAACCATCTTGTTCCTCGGTATAGGTTGGAGCTGACAGGATCAAAACGTTGATATCATAGAGAAAACCGAATGTGAATGGATCTGATTTCTTTGTTGAATATGAAGTGAGATTCAAATTGAATCCCGGAGACTTCACCTTCTCGACTAAGCCGTCAACATCATTAAAATCCTTATAGTCATCTGTATAACCAAGCTTATAGTTGGTCTGACTGTACCCCACACCTACAGCGGTAATAGAGTTACGACCGGTTGAGCTGGCTTCTCCTCCACCTGCGTCCTGCTGTCCCCCTGCAAAAGAAGTACCCCCAGACAGAGCCAGCAGTAGAAAAAATCCAATTATCCTTTTCATTTGTTTCTCCTGATAAAATTTCAACAATAATACACTCACTTTAATCCTCAGCATTTTCGACCTCTTTTAGAACAACAGGATTGTTCACTAATGCTGATAATCTTTACATTTTAATAATTCATAAGTGATTAGTATTATTGTAATACCAAAAATGATCAATTAAAACATGTTTCCCTCAAAAAAAGTTCCTGAGAGTGAAAAAAAAGTCCTGACAGCTCCTAAAACAATGCTTGATCCAACCCTCTCTCATCTTGACTCTGAGCCCTAAAATCCGTATAAACATACATACAATTTCCACTGGAAAAACAAAGCTGAACAGCTATTATAAAGTGTTTTGCGGCTTTGTATAACCTCATATATAAACGAGTACCTCAAGGAACTCTGAACATGAACAAGGAGAAATATCCAAATGAGTAATTTATCATCTCTTCAGAAGGCACGTTATGCCTATCAGCCCAAACTGCCTGCCGTACTGCAGGGAGACATTAAAAACATCACCTGTGAAATGGGTGAACCTACAGAATCCGTAGCAGATCAGACAGAAGTGAAAGGACTTTTCACTAAAACCTACGGCAATCCAATTGCCCGCTTTGTTAAGGGAAGCAATCCCAAAGCAGGAGAAAAGATCAATCTCGGTGTAATTCTTTCCGGTGGTCAGGCTCCCGGTGGTCACAATGTAATTGCCGGTCTATATGACGGTCTGAAAAAATCCAACCCCGAATCAAAACTCTATGGTTTCCTTGGTGGACCCGCAGGAATCATGAACAGCAAACTCGTTGAAATCGATGATGCCATGATGGATGCCTTCAGAAATACCGGAGGATTCGATATCATAGGTTCCGGCCGTGATAAACTGGAATCAGAAGAGCAGTTTGAGATGTCTCTGGCAACCTGCCGGAAATATGACATCAGCGGTGTAGTAATCATCGGTGGTGACGACTCGAATACCAACGGTGCCGTTCTGGCCGAGTATTTTGCTGCAAAAGATTCGGGTGTCACAGTAGTCGGCTGTCCCAAGACAATCGATGGAGACCTGAAAAACGAATACATCGAGACTTCATTCGGATTCGATACAGCGACCAAAACCTATTCAGAACTTATCGGAAACATTGAAAAAGATTCAAATTCCGCTAAAAAATACTGGCACTTTATTAAATTGATGGGAAGAAGTGCTTCTCATATTGCTCTGGAATGTGCTCTCCAGACTCAGCCCAATGTCTGCATCATCTCTGAAGAAGTTGAAGAGAAGAAAATGACACTGGCACAGGTAGTGGATCAGATCACATCAGTTGTTATGAAGAGAGCCGAAAAGGGCATGAACTTCGGTGTTGCCCTGATTCCTGAAGGTCTTATTGAGTTTATCCCCGAAGTGGGAGCACTGATTGCCGAACTCAACGACAAGATGGCACACCATGTAGATTACTTTTCCACTCTCAAGACTCTTGAAGAGCAGCAGGAATGGCTGAATCAGCAGCTGAGCAAGGATTCATCCTATGTATTCTCCTCACTGCCCCGCTCCATTCAGGAACAGCTTCTTATGGACAGAGATCCCCATGGAAACGTACAGGTATCCAGAATTGAAACTGAAAAACTTCTTATAGAAATGGTCGGGCATAAGCTGGAGCAGATGAAAGTAGAGGGAAAGTTCGCAGGAAAATTTTCTGCACTGGCTCACTTCTTCGGATATGAAGGACGCTGTGCTTTCCCTTCCAACTTTGACTCAGATTACTGCTATGCTCTTGGTTTCTCAGCATTTATCCTGATGAGCCACGGACTGACCGGCTATATCTCCAATGTTGCCGATCTTCAGAAATCCGCCGACCAGTGGGTTCCCGGAGGATGTCCTCTTACCATGATGATGAATATGGAACAGAGACATGGATCTATGAAACCCGTTATCAGGAAGGCTCTTGTAGAGCTTGATGGTGCACCCTTCAAGGCCTTTGCAGCTAACAGAGATGCATGGGCTGTTGAAACTGCCTTTATCTTTCCCGGTGCCATTCAGTACTACGGTCCCACAGAAGTATGTGACCAGCCTACTGAAACACTGAAGCATGAAAAGGCATAAACTCATAATTCTTTAATACATCAGGGCTGCCTCACAGCTATGGGGCAGCCCCTATTTATTTATAAATAGTAAATACTCGAATGGGCTAAAAAAAAGCCGCCTCATCGATGATGAAGCGGCCCTGATATATTTTCAGATCAATTTATATTGATTTAGAAAGAGGCGGAAACAGCCATGAAGAAACTATCATCTACAATGTCTCCAAGGGCGTTGAATCCACTTCCTTTGGTAACATAACCGGCATAGGCGGTTACATCTCCGGCGAAAGTATAAGAAGTGGAGAGTTCATAACCGACCATGTCATCTGCATCCAGGTTTTCAAGATCCTTCAAAAGAAGGGCTCCATATACCTTGAAGGCATCAGTAATAGCATAGTTGGCATCAAAACCGAGTCCATAGGGATTAACATCTGCATCGGAGTAACCCATGAAGGCAATACCCATATCTGTATTGGGTACAATAGGTGTTCTGGCAGACACACCGTATCTGGTAGCTTCAGCATCGGTATTGTATTCAGCACCCGCACCAAAGGAAACAACATCCATTGCAGCTACAAAGTCTGCACCGATTGCATTATATATACCATCAGCCAGGACATCATCTCCAATCACAGTGCAATATACTTCTGCACTGACGATTCCGAAAGTTCCATTGATATTAGCGTACATATTCTGAACACCATCAACCAGGTTGGGATCAAGACCATACTCAACATTGATCATATCAAGAATATTCAGAGTAACTCCGACATATCCGCTTGTGGCGGTTTCTGCATTGATTACATCATAGGTACTGTAACCTGTGATATCTCCAAGGAAGTTATTTGCGCTGTAGCTGGAACGTCCAAAGAGCATGGAAACACCAACGGGAGAATCAACACCCATGGCTCCTGTTACATTTAAGTCCATGTAAACATCACTGATAAAATCGGCATCCAGAAAATCATGACCGGTCATACTGTTTGTGATGTTGGTAAAATCCATACCAAAAATTACAGAAGCATTGCCATTTGCAGCAGTTCCTGTGAAATACAGGTCTCCTGTATCGAATACATTCTCATAAACATCATCAGACGTATTGAAACCGTAGGCAAATTCACCGGATATGGAAACCTCGGCAAAGACAGGGGCTGCAAGAAGTGCCAGAACAGCTAAAACAACTAAAATTTTACCTTTCATTAATATAAACTCCATAATTATTTTTTATTCACAGGAAACCCTGTGTCATTAAAATCATATTAGGAGGGCTAATTGTCAGTGATATGAAGTGAATATAGATAATCATTTCAGGAATAAGGAGAAACATCGCAAGGCTGTTGCACTATATCTTCACAAAGTAGTGATTCTTAATTTCGATGATTTTGGGGGATAGAGAGTGAGAAAAGAACATGGTCTTCTTCTAAATTTTGGACCCTTAGATCACCATTATGCTTTCTGGCTATCAATTGAGCGATGGGAAGTCCCAGACCGCTTCCATTGTGTCCTTTACTCCAGTAACGGGTCAGAACATGGGGGAGCTCATCTTCAGAAATATGACCGTCATTGATCAGATCAATTTGTACCTCATCATTTTCCACATATATCTTAAATGAGATTTCTTCACCACTTCCATGCTGTATGGCATTACTGATGAGATTTCCAACAGCTCTGAGGAGAAGATTGAAATCTGCAGTAAAAACTGAAACCTTTATATCTGTTTTCATGACCTTACCAGCCTCTTCAGCAATAGGACTGAAACGATCAATCAGTGTATTAACAAGCTGGGTAGATCTGATTTCCTGGGGAGAATAATAGACATTATCATCCACCAGCCTGTATACTTCCGCCATATTATCAATCAAGCTGTTTAGGAATCCCAATTCGCCATAGAGATGAGAGAATCTTTCCTCACTCAGCTCAAGTACTCCCATTTCCACTGATTCCAGTTGAGTATACAACCCTGCCAAGGGACTCTTCAAATCATGAGTCAGCTCCTGTACTCGACGGATCTGACGCTTCTCTTTTTCTATAATCTGCTTTTGCAGATGACAGGCTACACTGGCAATTTTCTGACTTTCTATTGTTACTCCCTGGGGAATATCAACATCCCTTTCTCCATGAGCCAGACGAATGAGAGCTGCTGAAATTTTCTTCGAATCATCAGCAAGTTTTGATGAAAAAATGAAAGCAAATGCCATTGCCAGAGGAATACTGAGCAGGATCATAAAAACATTGTATCTGATATAGGAATTTATCCACTGCAGCTTGGGACGCTGGAGTTGAAGGGGTTTGGGATAAGGTAGCAGTTCAAAATGAAAAACCTCCCCATTATCCTTTTCAACTGTTTTATAGGGTATGGTGAATCGCCTGCGAAGCAGCTCTTCATCCTCCTCAAGAATCTCTTTACCCATGGTATGTTTCAGGACTCCATGATTATCATAAAATTTAATACTTTGAACCTGAGGATAATACTGAGTGAGAAGAAATCCATCATCCAGTTTATCAATAGAAAAGCTGCTCATATGTTCATGAATACCAAAGAGCATACGCAGTTGATCCGCACTCTCTTCCAACTCATTTGAAACAATCTGGTTAACTGTATGAATGGCAAATTTTATAATTATGAGGCTTTGCACCAGAACAAAAAAGGTAATAAGGAGTACCAGATTCGTAAATATTCGTGTAAAAGTTTTACGCAAGGGCAGGTTCTCCGGTAAAGCGAAAACCGAAACTTCTGACCGCAACTATCCAATCAGGGTTTTCAAGCTTACTTCTGATGTTTTTTACATGTGAGTCAATTGTCTTGGGACTGAGCTCTCCAGTCACAAAATGAAGGTTTTTCTGAATCTGTTCTCTCGATAAAATAGCACCTTCATGAAGAATCAGGGTTGAAAGGATCTCCCATTCCATTGTAGTGAGATGAATATCAACACCATTAAGACTCAGTTTATGTGTTATTTCTGCATATTCTATTGTATCCGGTCCAAGGACCCATTTTTGCTTCTGAACGGCACTGCTGCCGTCAGGATTGGCTCTTTTCAAAATTGCCTTAACCCTCATAATGAGTTCTTTCAATGAAAAAGGCTTGGTTATATAATCCAGAGCTCCCAGTTCAAGACCTGTAATTCGATCTGATTCTTCATTTTGACTGCTCAGGAAGAGGAAAGGTATATTTTTACCCCTCAGATGATCCCTGCTGAAAAAGAAACCGTTACCATCGGGCAGGGAGATATCAATAATTGCAAGATTGGGTATAAAATGTTCCAGAGCTTCTTTTGCCTCTGCACATGAAGCACAGGAAAAGGCTTCATAGTCATTCAGTTTGAGATAGTTTTCAACGGATTCACGAATTGAATCACTGTCCTCAAGAATCAAGATCTTTTCCATATAAATGATATTCACATATTTCAAAAAATATAACTATGAAACCCTGTGAAGATTTAGAGTAGAAAAGTGTAGATTCCGTGTATGGAATTGCTCAGTGAGTAATTCAATATATAAAACTATGGATTCTCCTTGTTTTTTATCTCTACATAGAGATATAATATATATATGACTGAAAAAGAAATGAATCTTAAACTCATAATTGTCCTGGGCAGGATGACTAAATCCATGGAAAAGGCGTTGACACCTCAAATAAGCAATAGTGGAATAACAATGACTCAATTTGCTGTTCTGGAAGCCCTCTACCACAAAGGACCACTCACAGTAAATGAGATCATTGAAACGACTCTTTCATCCAGTGGAAATATGGGAGTTGTGATCAGGAACCTTGAAAAAGCTGGATCTGTTAAAAAAGCTGTCTCAGAACAGGACAAAAGAAGCAGAAAAATAAGTCTGACAAATAAGGGAGAAGACCTTATAGCAGCTCTTTTCCCGGAACATGTAAAAGATATCATGAGGGCTTTTAAGGGTCTGGATATTTCTGAGAAGTCAGCACTCATCGAACTTGTTAAAAAGCTTGGAAAAAGCATAGGAGAATAATGATGTCTCTCAGACCAATACGAAAGATAATAAAACCCCAACAGGTAGTTGATGGGGCTGGTGTTAGTATAAACAGAGTATTTGGAAACCATGAAGTGGAGCTTACAGATCCCTTTCTATTGCTGGACCATCTGATCAATGATGATCCTGATAATAGGATGGCCGGTTTTCCATGGCATCCTCACAGGGGAATAGAGACAATAAGCTATATCCTTGAAGGAGGTCTTCAACATGAAGACAGCATGGGGAATAAGGGGGATTTAAAATCCGGTGATGTGCAGTGGATGACCGCCGGAAGCGGTATTATTCATCAGGAAATGCCCCTACCCGGTGCCCCCAATATATTCCATGGATTCCAGCTTTGGGCAAACCTCCCTTCTGCAGATAAAATGATGGATCCAAGATACCAGGATATTCCGGCTGGAGAGATACCGGAGCTGACAGAGGATGACGGGAGTCATGCCCGTATTATTACGGGTAATTTCTGGGGAAAGACCGGTCCTGTTACGGGCATAGTGACAAATCCCAGTTATATCGACCTCTCAATCCCACCCAATACAGAGAGATCCATAAAAATTGATATAGAACAGAATGCATTTGCCTATATATTTCATGGTTCAGCTGTTTTCAGAACTGCTTCAGAACCTCAAGCTGTAATGACCGAGTATGTGAATGAGTCGGGTACAGCTGAGGCCATTCCTTCTCTGGCTGTTGAGAACCGTCATCTGGTACTCTTTGACAGAGGAGATGAGATACGATTAAGAACAGGAGAAGAGGGCGTTCGTTTCCTTCTTATTTCCGGTCAGCCCCTCAAGGAACCGGTTGCCTGGCACGGCCCTATCGTGATGAACACAAATGAAGAACTGTACAAGGCATTTGAAGAGTACAGAAACGGCAGCTTCCTGAAGCATTGAATCAGAAGCATTGAATCAGAAGCTGAACCATCTGTAAGCCCCTAAAGCCCCTTCTCACGCAGAAGACTGCTCAGCATCAGAAACCAGGCGGCATGGGGTATCCACTGCTCTCCCCAGCGCCATGAATTATCTCCGGGATTGCCTTCCAGCTCAGGTTGAAAGGCAATATCCTTCTCATCATCAAAGCCCGATGTGATACCGTTAGCCACTCCTCCGGGAAGATTATAGTAATCACCCTCATATTCGGGACTGCCGGCTCCCCAGCCGTCAATCATGGAAACATTGAAAGGATTAAGACCCAGCTGCCAGTCAAGTACTGACAGAGCCAGCTTGCTGTTCTGCTGCAGCCTCTCAGAGTTGTCGGACTCCCCGTAAAGGAGAGCGGCTCCAAGGGAGCTGATTCGGCTGTTCTCACCCTGCCACCAGTATCCTGAAGGATTCTCATGGGGATAAAACCACTTATATTCGGCCTTCTCACATCCTTCCACCCAGTGTCTTGGATAGTAAAAAGGATCGGGATCGGCCAGAAGACTGTCAGCGAGAAAAGACAATGCCTTGTTCAGCATATTTTCAGCATCTGTTTTGGCTTGTCCTTCAAGAAACTCCAGGGAAGCCTTGACTGCGATAATTAAAAGTCCCTCATCGGAAGCATGATAATAAGGAATTTTCTCTTCAGGAATGACAAACCACCATCCTTCATTATCATTAAATGAATGGAAGGCAGAAAGAATTTTTCGGGACCAGTATGAGATATCCTCTCTGTATTTTTCATTCCTGCCGGCCCGGTATAACTCCAGGGAAGCTGAGAGAGCACAGTACCAGTCGATAAGGTTCTCCCCGCCCTTCTCGAGAACTTCCCTATTATGCTCCTTCAGGAATGAGTATCCCGACTCAGCAGCTTTCAAGTAGGATTCCTTTCTCTCTCCTTCAGAGAGTACTGCGGCAGAAGCCAGAGCGGCACAGGCCATCCCTCCTCCTTCCCGGAACCCGGCTTTCATTGTAGAAAGACGTTCACCATTCTGGGTTTTATAGGAACAGAGCATACGTGCCTCGGGGTCCTTGCTCCATTGATCAAACAATATTTTATAAAACCAGCCCTCTTCATGCTGCATCTTAAGGAGGAAGTCTGCACCATGATTCATCTCAAACTGAACCCAGCGGCGGAAGTTATCCCCTGCCCAGAGATGAGCATTGTCGTAACGTCTGATAAGATCAGAAAGTATCCAGACCACAAGTGGTGTCTGCTGGGGATTCATTCTCTCTGCATAGGAGAGGTGACTCAGATACTTGCTTGTATCTCCTGAGGCATCATACCAACCGCCACTTGCATCCCGTCTCTCATTGCTTTCCCAGACAGGAACATCCCTGTCGGCCTCATCATATATGCCGTCACTCCGCATGGTCTTGAAATAGACCAGCAGATCAGAAAGATCTTTCTCGGCTATCAGCTCGCTGCTTACAGTAAAGTTTTCAGAGAATTCTGATTCTCCATTATCTTTCATGCCTGAGATGCGGTAACGCCCCGGTTCCAAAGGACCGGAAAAACTGAGTTTTTGAAAATATCTGTTCTTCCAGCCGGGAACGGTCTCCATGGAACTAATTTCAAAATTGGCCGCAGCTATTCCAGTGAAGGCATCAACCAGACCTGCCTCTTTGAGACTGCCGCTGCTGTCACTCTGATAAACTGCCCTGATACCGCTGCTCCTGGAGCAACCTTTCTGATTAACATGAATCATCAGTCAAATGCTCCGGCATCCACAACATTCTGCATCACATAGGTAACGATATCCATATCCATTTCCATAGCCCATCCGTTAACCAGATCTTTTACGTATCTCCAGTCATTCATCTCCAGGTTGTTGAAACCGTCGTCATAGTTCATCTGAAACAGGTCTACCATGTCAGAAAATCTGACATAGTGGGAATCTTCGAGATCCTTTCTGTCCAGAACATGATCAAAGAGATCAAGAGACAGATCTTCAGGCTGTCCCATGCTCTTTGTAAACAGTTCTTTTAGCTCATTAATAAGTTCAGGACTGTTTTCAAAATTATATTTTTTCCTCAGCTTTTTACAGCTTTGCTCGAATTCATTTGTATTCATATAAGGCCTCCTGCCACTCCCACTATACCCCCGGAATCATTATAGAAAAAGAGGGTTATTCAGAATTTGATTTTCCTACTATAATTAACAACGCTTCAATAACATATGTCTTGAAGCCATGTACTGTAATTTAAGAAACAGGAGGGAAGATCTTGTCTGATTATATAAGACCCAGTTGGGATGATTATTTTATGGAAGTCTGTGAAGCCATCTCCAAGAGAGCTACATGTGACAGAGGAAGAAGCGGCTGTGTTATTGCCAGGGACAGACAGATTCTGGTAACCGGATATGTAGGAGCTCCTCCCGGACTGCCCCATTGTGATGAAGCGGGACATCAGTTCAAGACTATGATCCACGAAGACGGCCATGAGAGTCAGCACTGTGTCAGGACTGTCCATGCAGAACAGAATGCCATCTGCCAGGCAGCCAAAAGAGGTGTGTCTCTGGATGGTGCAACACTCTACTGCCGGATGACCCCCTGCCGGACATGCTGTATGCTGATTATCAGCTGCGGTATTAAACGGATAGTCTGTGAAAGACAGTATCATGCAGGTGCCGAGTCGGAAGAGATGTTTAAAATGGCGGGAATAAGCCTGGAATATAAATTCGAAGAGATTCAGGAATACGAAAAACAGTAAAATCTGCTCCGGGAGTATATTGCTCCCGGAACATTCAGATAATGAAATAGATCAGAGCTGCTGATCAGCCCTTGGGAACGTGGTAGATTCTTTTATCATGTTCTTTCTGATAACGGTAGAAAACAGCCATATTGCCGATAATCCTGACCAGATGAGATTCTGTTTTTTCAGCCAGCTCTTCAGCCAGCTCTCGTCTTGTTTCCTTATGGTCAATAAATTTGACCTTAATCATTTCATGGTTTTCCAGCTCGGCATCAACCGCCTTGATAACAGCTTCTGTAAGACCGTTACCACCGATCATTACCACAGGCTTAAGACTGTGGGCTTTTTTACTGAGGTAGCTGCGCTGAAATCCTTTTAAAGCTTCCATAATTAATAACTCCTGATGCTGACACCCTTTCCGGGACTGATTCAGCCTCAAGGACTATGCCATGAAAGGGAATAAATGCAAAGCCCTACAGACTTTAGTCTAAGATTTTAAACATAAATTTACAAAAAAGATGAAGACGTCTATACTCAGAAGCTATGAATTTACTTCTTTTTAAGGAAGAGGAATGGAAAAAACCTATTTCTTCCGATGATCCAAGGGTCAAACACATACACAGCATACTCAAATCAAAGTCCGGAGACAGCCTTGATGCCGGAATTATTGACGGCAAAATAGGCAAGGCGGAAATCAAAGAGATTCTTGAAGACGGAAGCTGCCTTTTTAACTTTACAGCAGAAAGAGATTCTTCTCCCCTCTGCCCTCTGACACTGATAATAGGAACACCCCGCCCTCCTACAGCAAAACGTCTGCTCCGCGATCTTACAGCCGCAGGAATAGAGAGAATTATATTCACAGGTACTGATCTGGGAGAGAAGTCTTATCTAACAAGCAGACTGTGGAGTAAAGAAGAGTGGAAAGAAGCCGTTTTAACAGGGATGGCGCAGGGTGAGTCCACAAGACATCCCCTTATAGAAAAATTCTACTCACTCTACAAATCAATTGATCAGCTGCAGAATGGTGAAGATCTTCTGGCTCTGGACAATGTGAGCCCTGAACTTCCTTTGAGGAGCTACAGTCCTCAAAGTAAAAAATGCTGTTTGGCAATAGGACCCGAGAGAGGATGGAGTGATAGAGAGAGGGAGATACTGAGAGATAGAAACTTCAGTATCTGTTCACTTGGAGACAGGGTTCTCAGAACAGAAACTGCAGCCCTTATGGGAACAGCCCTTGTTCAGGCGGCCATGGGCTATATATGAAAACTTAGAGCCACTCCTGCCCTTCAAGCTCACTCCCATCTGTAAAGACCTTATACAGTTCGAATGCGGGTTCTTCATAGGGATGGTTTATATGGATGGCTTCAATACAGAGAGGAACAAGCTCCTCAGTAACAAGCATCTCGACTCTTACTTCAGGAACTCTTTCAATAGAATTATGACTCCCGATAACAGGCTGACTACCAGCAAGAGGCTTGAATTGACCGGTTCCCTCGGTTTCCCAACAGCAGTGGCTGTAGAATCCCTGTTTACCGGCACCCTGTTCAAAAAGGGCATTCTTTACTTTTTCTTTATCCTTCAATGGAACAAAAACTACTAATTTATACATATATATCTATGTACCGTAACAGAGCAAAAGATTCAAGGTTCAAAGATTTTTTCAGCTCCCTTATTGACAGGAAAGTACGGTTTTAGTAATATGCTCAGGCAGTTGCCGCTGTAGCTCAGTCGGTAGAGCAGTGGACTGAAAATCCGCGTGTCAAGAGTTCAAATCTCTTCGGTGGCACTCTTTTAAGACCGTTCCTTTCAGGGACGGTTTTTTTATGCCCTCATCTCTTCACAGATCAGCTTTTCACATTTTCAATCTCCCCTTATTGACAGAATTTAAACAGTCCTATATAGTCCTGTCTTGTAGTTGCCGCTGTAGCTCAGTCGGTAGAGCAGTGGACTGAAAATCCGCGTGTCAAGAGTTCAAATCTCTTCGGTGGCACTCTTTTAAAACCGCTCCTTTTTAAGGAGCGGTTTTTTTATATGCAAACCTTTCAATTAAAATGATCAAAACCAGCCAAGATTAATCTCCAAAGAAGTGATTTATTTTAAAAACTGTTCTACTATAAAGAAAGAACAATCCGATCTACCGGATACCGGACAGATTGTTATACGGAGGAAATATTATGACTGAGAATGTAGCAGTTCTCTGGGATATAGAAAATGTAACACCAAAAAGCAGTGACAGCCTGCTAATTCAGGGGATGTGGGATTATGCCGAATCATTGGGACGCGTAGTCACATCCTATGCCTATGCAGATTGGAGTAAACCGGGATTTCGTTCACTGGGACCCACTCTTTCGGGACTTCATTTCAATATGCTTCATATTCCCTATCAGAAAACACGAAAAAATAAAAATGGTTCTGACATGCAGCTGGTTACAGATGCTATGGAGCTTTTACGTTATCATGAACATATCACAACCTTTGTCCTGATTACAGGTGACAGTGACTTCCGTTCACTCCTTCTTTCATTAAGAAAGTCTGGAAAAAAGATACATATTATCTGTGACATTAAAACCGCGGCCCAGGATCTCCTGATTCTGGCTGACAGTTTTGCAGACTATAGAGAACTTATGCCAGACGATGATGATTCAGATGATACAGAGAGTGACGACAAGGAAAGTGCCAAAAAGGACTTTCCCAAGGAGTACTGGTTTGAACGTCTTGCTGAATCTGCAGCCATTCTGCAGAAGGACAAGAAATCATCCAACATGGGTTCTGCAAAAATCAACATGAAGATGCTGAACCGTGATTTCAATGAGAAAAAGATTGGTACACGGGGTTATAAACGCTGGAGTGATTTTGTATCAGCTGCCGTAAGAGCAGGGTATGTAACATTACAGGATGATGATAATCAAACTCTTATTCTCCCGGGTAAGGGATATGTTCAGGAAGTAAGCTCACTGCAGACTGCTCTGAGAACCCTGGTAACAACTCTGGAAGCACAGGACGGCGGCAAAGAGCCCCATTTCCACTCATACAGCATTATCAGCAATGAACTCAGGGACAAGGGTGTAGTAATGAAGACACTCGGGTTCAGTCAGTTTAAGAAGTTTATATCTTCTGCCGAGGCTCGAGGGCTTGTTGAAACAAAGATGGAAAACCTGAGAAGTTATGTAAAACTTCAGAAATAGACAATTTTTACGATTTATCAGAGACTAAGAAAACGCCGGAATTTTGTCCGGCGTTTTTTTTATTCACTTAAGATCAGTTTATATAGTTTCTTTTCCAGCTCATAGAAGGCTCTGGAAGAGGTATCACGGTCTCCCGGGGCTAAACCCGCCATGTCGTCCACAAGACGCAGAGGAGGACCATCCAGGAAGACAATCCTGTCTCCCATAAGAATAGCCTCACGAACATCGTGGGTAACCAGTACAGCCGCTGTCTTACACTCCAGAAGCAATGTATTGAGCATGCCTATCAAAGGCATTTTAAGTTTGAGATCAAGCCCCTTGAAAGGCTCATCCATCAATAACAGAGGACTCTCTGAAGCAAAGGCTCTGGCAATGGCTGTACGCTGCTCCATTCCACCGCTCAGACGTGATGGTCTGTAATCTTCAAAACCTTCAAGTCCGACATGACTGATAAGGGCATCACATTTCTTTCGCTTCAGATCGGAATCCAAAGATTCATCCAGGGCAAAGGCAATATTTTCAGCCACTGTCTTCCAGGGAAGAAGCCTTGGTTTCTGAAAGAGATAACTTAGATTTTCAGAAGCACGGGACACTTCTCCGGAACAGGGTTTCAACAGAGTTGCCGCCAGATGGAGAAGTGTCGTCTTTCCGCAGCCTGAGGGTCCGAGAAGAACAGTAGTCCCCTCCTCCTCAATATTAAGGTTGAAATTATCAAGTATTTTCAGCTCATCAAAATTAAAAGAACAGTCTTGCCACCGGATCATCTTTTTTTCTCTCCCAGCCTCAGAAGCGACTCACTCAGGGATGCCAGAAGAACAACAATAAGGGTCCAGGCAAAAAGATGAGCCGTATCCAGCTGGAGCTGCGCCGTCTGCATGGCGGTCCCCAGACCCGATGCAGGCATGCTGAGAACTTCGGCGGCTACAACAGATTTCCAGGTAAGACCGAGGCCCGTTGAAACTCCATTCAGAAGATAGGGCATCACTGAAGGCAGTGTTATTTCCTTTAGCACTGTCCAATGAGATTTATTATAGACAGCGGCCATTTCAAGAAGCTCTCTGTCCACCTGATTAACACCCGAGGCTACTGCCGAACTTATGACAGGATAGGCAATCAGGAAACAGATAAAGACAGGTACCAGCTCGGTAGGAAACCAGATAACCGCAAGAAGAATTAATGATAATACGGGAATGGAACGGATACTGATAAGAAAGGGGTCGGAAAACCATTTAAACATCTGGCTTTTACCGGCTGCAAGCCCTGTAGCAATACCCAGGATCAGGCTGATTGAAAATCCACCCAGCCCTCTCAGGCTTGTGGCAAGAATCTTTGTCCACGCTTCCCGGGTTCCCAGGAAACGCAAAGTCTGCAGCAAAACCTCCTCGGGAGGAGGAAGTATAATGCTGCGTCCGATAATCACAGAGAGGAGCTTCCAGATACTCAGGTAAAGAGCCAGAGATATCAGGGTTGTCCGCATCCTCTTTGATTCAGAAATCATGATCAGTAATAGAATCCTTCTAAAGGCACAGAGCCTCCGATAGATCCGGGATTCAATCCCATAAGACGCTCAAAATAAGGGGTCATCAGTTCCGCCATACCGTCACCCCTGACAAAAGTATAATTACTTCTGGGGATGGCCATCTTAACGATGGGGGCCGGAAGGGTAAAACCGTGCTCTCCTATAAGGGCAGAAGCTTCGGCAGGATTGGAAGAAACCCAGTCCAGAGATTTTCCGGACGCATTCAGGAGCTCATCCACCAGTTCGGGATAGGCCGCTGCAAAAGACGACTTTACGACCAGGACGGTCATTGGATAGTTTGATTCACCTGCAAATGTGTCTGACCACAGCTGCTGCATATCAAAGGCAATTCTCAGGTTCTTTCCGCTTTTAAGTGCAATTGTAGCCAGTGGCTCGGGCAGTACACCGGCCTCGACAACACCTCCAGCCAGAGCCTTGGCAAGATCAGAAGGATTGAAGCTGTAGTCTGCTTTGAGTTTAATACCCGTCTCTTCCGCAATCAGCTGGCTGATCAGGTCCGGTGTGGTATTTTTTCCTGGAATATTGAGAGTAATAGATTCAAGATCCTCTATGGAATCAAGAGTTGTGTCCTCTGATGCAATGAGGTATAGATTGCCCATACCTGTAACAGCAGCGGCTTGATAACCTACTCCCTTATTAAAGAGAATTGCCGCCATATTGGCCGGCAGTACAGCCGCATCCCACTCTTCCTTGAGCATCTGGCCCAGCAGTACCTTGGGGGCACCCATGACCTGAACGTCAGCTGTTATTGAGCTGTCTGAAAAAGGTGATTCATCCTTGACCTGAATAAGTCCAATACCCGAAGGTCCATTGAGCAGGGCAACTTTGACAGGCTCTGAAGGTTTAGCAGTACTGATTGTTTCCCGGCTTCCCTCGGCAAATAGAGATGTGAGCAGAATACTGCCCATTAATAGTGTTAATGTGATTTTTTTCATTTTGTCTCCTTCCCGTCAGACATGCCTCCGGGGTAGATAATAGATATTTTTTTAACCATACGCAGGAACAGGTCAACAGTCAAGAGAAAAGATCAGGCAGAATGTAACATGGGTGACATCTCTGGCTAAAAAAGCGGGAGAGAACTATAATAAGCTGAAAGTAAAATGATCCGGAGGCAGAATATGGAATGGCGTGCCAGCCACATACTTGTAAAAGACAGAAATCTTGCAAATGAGCTCTTAAGACGTTGTAAGAAAGGCGGAAACTTTTCCGCCCTGGCGAAAGAGTTTTCAACCTGTCCCAGCAAAAACAAGGGCGGAGATCTTGGGTGGTTCGGTCCAGGTAAAATGGTTGGTCAGTTTGAAGAGGCCTGTAAAAGGATGTCTGTAGGGAGCTACAGCAATGTAGTTCAGACCCAGTTCGGCTGTCATGTGATTAAACTTACAGGACGCCGTTAATTCTTCTTAAAGGAATGAACAAGCCCAGCTGTTGTCTTTGCCCCGGCAGCTGTATTTCCTGACAGCGGGGCTGAAACTTTTCTCCATTCACTTAGATCCAGTCCCTGCAGACATCTACCCATTTATCAAATCCTGAATACTCTGCCAGTTCAATACAGTCCAGTTCAATGGCCGAATTTGAGGAGCCGCAGGCGGGATAGACAGTTTTAAACCGCTTCAATGATTCATCCAGGAATACCGAAACACCCCTATTAACTGCAAAGGGACAGACTCCACCCACATCATGACCGATTGTATCAAGTACATCCTCTCTGGCCAGCATCCTTGCCTTTGTTCCGAATTCCTGCCTGTATTTTTTATTATCAGTACGGGCATCACCAGCTGTAACAATGAGAATAGCCTTATCATCAATTTTATAGGAGAGAGTCTTGGCAATACGGGCAGGTTCACAATTCAGAGCCTGTGCAGCCAGTTCTACGGTGGCACTGCTTACATCAAACTCAAGAATATCACCTTCCCTGCCCCATTTACTGAAATGCTCTCTTACTTTCTCAATAGCCATAATGTCTCCGTCTGATTTGAAGTTTCAAAAAGAATCATACATTATTATGAAAAACAGAACCAAGGGGTAGATAATAAAGCTGTTATAATTTTTTATATCACTTATTGCACTGCCAGGCGGAACAGATCATAATTATGCTATAAGTAATGAATGGAGAAATTTATGAAACCATCTATAAAATTGAAACTTATCACTGCAACGGTCCTGATGACTGTTCTAATGTCAGTCCTGATAACAATGCTTGCAACAGGTATACTCTCAAAGACTTTTCTTATCACATTTGGAGCATTGGTTGTAATCATCAACTTCATTCAGGGAATATTCTTTGCAATCACAATATCCAGTGCTGTATCAAGGACATCTCACTCCCTGAAGGATCTGGCCACAAAACAGGGAGACCTGACATTTCAACTGAAACAGATAGGAAATAATGAAATAAGTGATATGGCCGGATGGTTCAATCAGTTTATTAACAGGATACGTGAAATACTTATCAATGTTAATGATCTGGCAGTGAAGAATAATTCTCTGGCAGACCAGCTTTCCCTGTCATCAAAGTCCAGTGCCGGTGCGGTCTCAAGCATTACAAAAAGTATCCTTGAGATGAAAGAGGGCAGCGTACAGCTGGATGATTCCATATACCATGCCTCAGCTTCTATAGAAGAGATCATGCAGTCTATCAAAAGTCTCTCCAGCCAGGTGGAGCAGCAGTTTGCTGCAATAGAACAGTCCAGTTCATCCACAGAACAGATCATGGCATCAGTCCGAAATGTAGCGTCAATCTCAGAATCACGTCTGGCTACAATGGAAGGTCTTGTAGAGCTCATTAGAAACGGTGGTGAAAAAGTGGGGCTGACCAATAACATCATACATGCCATTCAGAAGAATGCTGATGAAATGATGAACATGGTGGATATTATCAACAATATTTCCAGCCAGACAAATCTACTGGCAATGAACGCCTCAATTGAAGCGGCTCACGCCGGGGAAGCGGGAAAAGGATTTGCCGTAGTTGCCGATGAAATTCGGAAACTTGCTGAAGATACCAGCTCCAATGCCGGTTTGATCGCAGACTCTCTGAACTCCACCACTGAAAAAATAAATCAGGCGACCACTGCGGGAAGTGAATCTGAAAAAGCCCTGGAGGTCATCAACGATGAGGTCAGTGTATTTTCCGATGCCCTGCGGGAAGTATCCCTCTCCATGAATGAACTCTCCACAGCCAGCAGTGAAATTCTTGAATCAGTTTCCACCCTTATGTCAACTTCAGAAGTAGTTAAGACAGCCTCTGCAGAGATGCAGGTGGGAAGCAGCGAATCAATGAAATCCATCCTCCACATCAAAGAGGTTTCTGCTGCTGCAGTTGAAAATATCACTAAGGTAGCCGGTCTTACTGAAGATCTGAATAAAGTCTCACTCCAGGTATCTGCCTTCGGTAATCAGAATAAATACAACAACTCCCTCCTTATGGGTGAAATCGGAAAATTTAAAACCGGTCATAAAACCAAAGAATCAGATGGAGAAGTAAATGTCGGCATAGACTGGTCTGATCTGATGTCTGTGGGTATCAGTAAAATGGATGATGAACATAAGGAGTTGTTTAAGAGAATAAACAATCTCCTCAAAGGACTCCTCGGCATAGGCGGAGATCATGATATTGCAGCTCTGGTGGGGAGCATCAATAAATATATAGAGTACCATTTCCGTGATGAAGAGAAGATGATGAAATCTTACAACTATCCCGATCTGAAAGACCATGTGAAACTTCATGCTACCTATGAAAATGAATTCAGCCTTATAGAAAAAAAACTGAGGGAAGGTGAATTTGATGCGAATCTTCTGATTGAGATTCAGGACAAGATTATCAACTGGCTCCTGGATCATATAGCCAGTGAAGATAAAAAATACGGGAAGTTTATCGATGATCTGAAAAAAAAGTAATAATCCATTCTGAGACATGAATACTGTAAAACGCCCCCTGAATCTACTCGTATTCAGGGGGCATATTTTTTCCTATTTGCTTACAGGGATCTGAATCTCTGTAAGCCACTGGGATGGATCATTCTTGTTCCAGATGCCGTCAATATAGGACTCACGGGGCAGACCGTCCTGACTGTATCCGTTTTCTTCCATCCAGCTGAACAGCAGATTGTAGGATGAAGCCAGACTGGCATAATCCCCCAGATGCTTGAAACAGGCCGCCTGAGGTACTCCTTCCATGGTTTTAAACTTTACTCTCTCTGAATCCTCATGAAATGCTGTAACAGCTTCACAGATCTCCACATCAATATCGCTTTCACGGTATTCTCCGTCATGGTAGATATTAAAGCAGTAAGCAGGTTCCCTGCATACTGCACCCACCGATTCCATATACTCCCCCATCTTGGGTACTACTGAAAAATAGCTGTCATATCCTGGAACCTTCTCACGCATAGAGGCAACAATGACCTCCGGCAATTCTTTAATTTCGACACTGATTTCCTTATCCATCTTTAATACTCCTTCACTGTTTCCAATGAATTCCCTCAGTTTCAACAGACGTTTCCTGTCATTCCTGATGGAAACTTCCAGCTCTATCTCTCTCTGTTTCATCAATGTGATAAGATGATTTTCATCCTTGAGAATCAGCTGAATATCATCCAGGGACAGGCCCATATCCTTAAGATAGAGAATACGCCGTATAAGAGGCAGCTGGGATGCATCGTAATAGCGGTAACCGGTCCAGCTGTCTATACGGGCCGGTTTAATCAGCCCCAGACTGTCATAGTGTCTAAGAGTCCGGGGGGTGATTCTGTTGATTCTGGAAAACTCTCCAATACTGTACATTTCATCCTCCTGCAGGGAGATTAATCTCAGTATAAAGTCTTCCCCAGCGGAAGGGTCAAGGATTATCTTTTGATATTTGAAACTCTGATCTTTGAAATTATAAATGCAATAATAAAAAACAGTGTCAGGATCAGAACAATTGTCGCTCCTGAAGCCAGGTCAAAATAGTAGGAGAGATAGAATCCTGCAATGATGGCGCTGACTGCAAAAACAATTGACAGCTTTATGATTTTCACAAGCTCACGGACCAGCAGGGATGCTGCGGCAGCGGGGGTTACAAGAAGAGCCAGAACCAGTACAACACCCACAGTTTGAGTAGCCAGTACCGTTGTCGCCGCCACAAGTATCAGCAGGGCGAAGTGGATCAGCTGGGGAGATAGACCAATAGCCTTGGCATGGGTCGGATCAAAACTTGTAACAAGAAGTTCCTTGTAAAAAAGAAAGACCGATCCGATAACAATAACACCCACAACTGTAATTAGTATTACATCAAGACTTGAGACCCCCAGAATATTTCCGAAGAGTATATGGCTCAGATCCTTGAAACTTGACACCTGGGACATCAAAAGAATCCCAAGAGCAAAGGCTCCTGCAAATATTACCCCGATGGCCGTATCTTCCTTGAATCCCTTATTTTTGGTCAGGGCTCCTATTCCGATTACAGAGAGAACTGCGGCGGCAAGGGCGCCTATGAGAACATGAATACCAAGAACTATGGATAAAACAATACCCGGCAAAACTGCATGAGCCAGGGCATCACCAATAAAGGCCATCCCCCGCCAGACAATAAATGCACTTAATACACCACAGCTGAAGGCTACGATGATTCCCGCTATAAGACCTCTTTGAAAAAAACCATACTGCAGAGGTTCTAGTAACCATTCAACCACGGGCTGAGCTCCTTATCTTTATGAAATTCAAATCCGTAGGCTCTGGCAATATTCTCGGAAGTGAGAACATCCTTTACAGCACCATCCGCAATTATGGATTTATCAAGGAAGAGAGCCCTGCTGAAGTGGATGGTCAGGATTCCGAGATCGTGTGTACTCACAAGAACACTTTTACCATGTGAACAGAGACGCTCCATGGTGTGAAAAATCAATTCCTGAGTGGCAATATCCACATGATTGAGAGGTTCATCCAAAAGCAGCAGATCCGCATCATGGGCCAACGTTCTTGCAATCATGACTCTCTGCTGCTGCCCCCCTGATAATTCACCCACCTGACGGTCTGCAATATCTGTAATCTCCATGGTTTCCATGGCATGATCTACGGCATCGCGGTCCTCAGCTCCGGGCTTTTTGTACCAGCCTAGGTGAACATAGCGGCCCATAGTCACGACCTGACGGACCGACACAGGAAAATGCCAGTCCACAGAATTCTTCTGTGGAACCATG
This sequence comes from Oceanispirochaeta sp. M1, assembly GCF_003346715.1. Taxonomy (NCBI): domain Bacteria; kingdom Pseudomonadati; phylum Spirochaetota; class Spirochaetia; order Spirochaetales; family Spirochaetaceae; genus Oceanispirochaeta; species Oceanispirochaeta sp. M1. The sequence continues at coordinate 66,396 of NZ_QQPQ01000013.1, read as the reverse complement.
GAGACCCGATGCCTGCAGGAGCTGGCCTTATGGCCGTAAACAGAGATTTCTCCTGACTGAACAGGTTCAAGACCCAGAACAAGATTCATAAGAGTTGATTTTCCGGCACCATTGGGACCGACGAATGCGACCTTCTCTCCTGCCTTGATTGTCAGATTGACATTATCAAGAACCTTATTCTTCAGTCCCGGGTATGAAAAATCAAGGTTTTTGATTTCCAGGGCGGAGGCTCCGATTAAGGCGGGATGATCACAGTCTTTACCATAGCAGAGTATATCGGGTTTTTTCATAATTCTGTAAGTATAATCCTTTTACTCCGATAGACCGGAGATTATCTGATTTACGTTGTATTTCATAAAACTTATATAACTGTCACCGTCCTCTCCATCTGCTCTGAGAGATCCGGTCAGTACCTGGTGAACAGAAATAGGATGTGCACTCTCCTCACCCAAAGTTTCGGCCAGCTTTCTGGTCCCTTCACCTGCGGATTCACCAATAAAAACTGCGTGAACCTGCTCTTCTTCAAGAATGGCAATAAGACGGGAAATATCTCCTGCTGAAGGCTCGGCGGAGCTTGAAAATCCGGGAATTATTGTTCCGATTACTCTGAAATGATAATCCCTGGCAAAATAGCTGAAAACATTATGATCTGTTACAAGAACACGTTTTGATTCCGGAAGAACTTCAAGTTCAGTCCTGATCCAGCTGTCCAGTTTTTTCAGTTCATTCCTGTATGCATCGGCATTGTTTTTGTATATCGAACTGTTAGAAGGATCAGCCTCTGAGAGAGCTGCTTCAACAACGTCCACCCAGCGAAGTACATTGAGCGGACTCATCCAGCTGTGTGGATCTGAACCTTCATGGTTATGATCTGAATCCTCATCGTGCCCGTCCTCATCATGTTCGTCTTCGTGCTCCAGGGCTCCCAGAAGATCAATTGTCCGTGAAACTTCGATAATATCACCCTTGTGTACAGTTTCAAGAACAGTGAGAAGACTCTCTTCAAGCCCCAGGCCGTTTGTAAAAATAATATCGGCCCTTTCGACCTGCGCCATATCCCTGGGTGTAGGCTCATAGCTGTGAGGATCATTCCCCTTGCCCATAAGGTTATGGATCTCTGCGGATTCTCCGGCAACCTGCCGGACGACATCATCAATTATGCTGGTGGTTGTTATCAATCTGAATGAGTCTGAATCATCCTGACTCCCCGCAGCAAAAACTGCTGAACCTATCAAAATAAAAAATAACAGAAAAATAGTTTTCCTTTTCATAAAACCTCAATTATTGCGGCAATTGCTGCATATCCCTTTCAGTGTCAAAAAATGCTCATCCACTTTAAAACCTGTCTCTTTTTCAATGCTGTTCAGACTGCCCAGGGGACATCTTTCAACAGCAGTAAAACTGTGACAGGAAACACAGTGTAGAAAATGCCTGTGCTGACTTCCGGCAAGATTGTAATAACGCTCAACCCCTCTATGTGAACAATCCAGAACAAAGGAGACGATATGTCCCTTTCCTTCCAGATATTTCAACCCCCTGTATACCGTGGCCATATCAAGAGTACCCTTGAGCTTTTCATACACCTGCTGGGCACAGAGAGGCTGTTCATCTATTCTGAACAGCTCCAGTATCCAGCTCCGTTTTTTCGTCATCTTCATTCAAGATAGGACCAACTAAGTAAAAAGTCAATATTTTGCGAGTCATTTGCAGATTATAACCGTTTCTTTGACATTTATTCCACTCTATAAAGATATATTACCATTTTTGTATTATATTTATTTCAGAGGATAATGTCGGCTCTGGATTGAGGAAGAGTCGGAGCTGGCAGTGATATAGGTACGGCAAACGCATTTTATCCATTTGCCGGCTCCCGGCAACTGACCTTTGAAGTCCATCAAAAGGGATTCAGAGATATTCAGACAGAAACAATATGGAATTCACTGGGGATGGGAATCAGGGGAGCTCATAAGGGGGCACAATTGAAGATACTCCCTTCTCTGCAGCATTTCTGGTTCTCAGTATCCCTTATGGAATATTAATTATCCGAAGAAAAGATCAAGGAGATCCTATGACAAATAAAATATTAATCTTTTTCATTGTATTCTCAACACTAATTTTTTCATTGCCGGCACAGAGCATGCTCTCTTATTTTGAGGGAGATGTCCTTGTGGAGCGGGATACTGAGCAGATTCCGGCAGAAATGGGAATGGATCTATTTGAAGGTGACCTTGTATACACAGAAAAATCTTCTCTGGCTATTCTTGATCTGGCCCATGGCCGCACAGTCAAATTGAGAGAGAACAGCAGCCTGAAACTTGAAAACCTAAGTCCCAAAACTTCGGTGGAACTGAAATCAGGCAGTGTCTTCTCAAGGGTGGACCGTCTTTTAAACGGGCAATTCAATGTTCATACCGATTCGGTGGTTGCGGGAGTCCGGGGGACTGAGTTTTTCATGGCTTTTGGTAAGACTATCGATGACAAGGCAGATCTGTGGCTCTGTGTAAATGAGGGTAAAGTTGAAGTTTCTCTCACATCAAGCGGAGAATCAGTACTTGTCAATGAAGGGGAAGGTATCAATATTCCCGGAAGCACGACTCTGACAAAACCTGAAGCCTATGCCTGGACAGAGGATCTGAATTGGAATACCGATCCCGCACAGGGAGATGTCCGGGACACAACCGATCTGACAGGAGCCTATTCAGACCTGCTGGACCAGGATTATTTCTGATGAAAACAGGCATTTCCATATTCTTTCTGCTTTTATTACTTTTCACAGCCCTACCTGCCTCTGCTGATCACCACAATGAAGAAGACAGACCGGCGGAACACAGTGAATTTACACCGGCTTTCAGACTAGCATCAATTACAAAGTACAGGGACTGGGATTTTCAGCTGAACCTCTCCGGCGAATTCAGAAATGAATCTGCTGATTTCTATGAACTGCAGACAGTCCTGTATTACAGGGTTTTCAGGCATTTAAAGGTCGGAGTGCTCTACAGTCTGCAAAAGGGAGAACGCCATGATGATGACTGGATTACAGAGGGAGACGGATGGTTCTGGAGAGACAGCAGTGATCGCTACGAAAACCTCATAGGAGCGGACATCACTCCACGGGCCCTCCTCCCCTTCCTGCCAGGTAGAAATTGGCTTATCAGCGCCAAAAGCAGATACAGCTACAATCTGAACAATGAGCAGCAGAAAATACTATTCCGCCCTGAGCTCAGCTATTTTCATATGAAAAACCGCAGTCTCCGCTGGAGTATAAGCAGCGCCTATGCCCTCTATTTTCCAATAAACTTCAGTGATGCTCTACTATATGAACACGGACCATATCTGAGTTTTACCATGCACATTAACAAAAACCTCCTTCTAGGCCTTTCAGGAGACTATCTTATGCGAAATTGGAGCAGCAGTGAGGCTTACAAGAATGCAGGAGGAGAGTATCTGATACAGGATCAGCGCTACAGACTTGGGGCCTCTCTCATATGGAAAATAGACATCAGGGACAAAAAAAGATAAACTCTCTTATATGCTGAATATACGATTTAAAGAAGATCTACTCATCATGGGCAATCAGGCAGCAGATCTCGACAGTTCTGTATCAGCCTTTGCATTTGCCTCACTACTGAAGAAGGTATACCCGGAGAGATCTATTTATCCTCTGATACAGGGGTCTCCCTCAGATATGAGACTTAAACCGGAAATTGAAAGCCTTTTTCTAAAGGCTGAAATATCCTTAAAACCTGAGAATTTTACATCAGTTTTTTTCAATCCGGACTCTCTCCTGATAAACTCTGACAGCCTTGAAAAGGCTGCTGTGATTATGGTTGATCATAACAGGGCAGATACAGAAGAGATAACCCATCCCATCAGAGGAATTGTCGATCATCATATAGACTCGGGTCTGTCCATGGATTTGAAACTCCGGGATATACGCATCTGCGGGTCCTGTGCTTCTATAATCAGTGAGTACTGGCAGCAATCTGCAGAAAAGATACCCTACGGCATAACTCTTCTCCTTGCGGGGGCTATAGCAGTGGATACGGGATATCTTGATCCCTCATGGGGAAAGACTACAGAACTTGACCGCAGACAGTATGAAGCTCTCAGTAAAACCCTTATGCCCGAAGACAGATATTTTATAGATGAACTCCTCAATATAAAAAACGATCTAAGCCATCTCAGTATGGATGAACAACTGAGGCGTGATTATAAAGACTTTCCCATGGAAAATCTGAAGGGCGGTATTTCATCAGTTCCTCTGGGTCAGAAAAACTTTTTCAGCTCAGCCTTTTATAAGGATGAGACGGTTATGGACTTCTCAAGAAGGAATTGTCCCGATTTCCTGATAATAATGCACACTGTTCCTGAACCCTTTAAAAGAGAGTTGTCCCTTTATACAGAGAACAGCAGTAATGAATTATCAGGGATTCTTAAAACTGCCCTGAATCGATTAAAAGATCCCGGACTTAAAATAATCAGACCAGAGAGGAGGATATCAATGTCAACAAATAAATGGACATTCTATTCACAGAAAAATATTAAAATATCAAGAAAAGTACTGGTTCCCCTGCTGAAGGAAGAACTGGAAACACTAATAAATAGTAAAACATAAATACCCTACAGGTATCTGACAGGAGACCCCGGGGCCTCAACTAAAAAACACCAGAGTGATCTTACCCACTCTGGCAGCATAAGGAAAAATAAGTGAAACTGGAAATTGAACGCATAGAAAAAGCGGCTGAAGTCCTCAAAGGAATAACAAGAGAAACCAAATTAATTTACTCACCCGTATTCAGTACAGAATCGGGAAACGAGATATACCTGAAGCCTGAGAATCTTCAGCTTACGGGAGCCTTCAAAATCAGAGGCGCCTATTTTAAAATATCCTGCCTGACTGGTGAGGAGAAGAAACGGGGACTCATCGCCTCATCCGCCGGAAACCACGCTCAGGGAGTCGCACTTGCCGCTCAGATGCAGGGAGTCAGATCGACCATAGTGATGCCCAAGACGACCCCTCTGATCAAGGTAGAGGCTACAAAGAACTTCGGTGCCAGAGTGATTCTGGAGGGAGACTGCTACGACGACGCTTATCAGGAAGCCAGACGCCTCGAAAAAAAAGAAGACCTGGTCTTTATCCATCCCTTTGATGATTATGATGTCATGGCAGGACAGGGAACAATCGGTCTTGAGATTCTTGATGACCTGGAAGATGTGCACTCCATTATCGTCCCCATAGGGGGAGGCGGACTGATTTCCGGAATAGCCGCTGCGGTAAAAGCCCGCAGACCTGATGTAAGAATAATAGGTGTTGAGCCCGATGGTGCCAGGGCCATGACAGACTCAATCTTCAAAAATAAAATTCAGACCCTCCATAAGGTGGATACCATCGCTGACGGCGTTGCTGTTAAAACACCCGGCAGCAGACCTTTTTCTGTAATCAAAGATCTGGTAGATGAAATCATCACAGTTTCGGACGCTGAACTGATGGAATCATTCCTCCTTCTTCTTGAACGCCATAAACTGATTGCTGAAAATTCAGGCGTTCTCTCCCTGGCGGCCCTTCACAAACTTAAAGTCAGAGGAGAGAAAATTGTACCTGTTATAAGCGGTGGAAATATAGATGTAGTGACAATATCTTCAATGATAGACCGTGGGCTGGTAAAAAGAGGCCGTATTTTCTGCTTCTCAGCAGAAATGCCCGATGAGCCGGGACAGCTTCTCAAGATTTCTGAAATTCTGGCTGATGAGAATGCCAATATCATCAAACTGGATCACAACCAGTTCAAGACCCTGGACCGTTTTAAACAGGTACTGTTGGAAGTTACGGTTGAGACCAACGGACACGAACATGTGAGGAAAATCATCAAGGCTCTTGAAAAAGGCGGTTATTCCATAGAGAGAGTCTACTGACGGAACTGATTCAGAACATCCTCGACAGTCTGCGCATTGAGCAGACTGTTAAGCATCTCTTTGTTCCGGGAGATACCGGCAATCTCCGAGAGTATCCTTATATGCTGGCTGCTCTGATCCGGGGGAGCAAGGATCATAAAAAAAAGCCGGGAATCCTCACCGTCCAAAGCATTGTAATCTACACCATCCGATGAGATACCCAATGCTACACAGAGATCGGAAACCTCATGGGTTCTTGTGTGGGGAACGGCAATTCCCTTATCCAGCCCCGTACTGCCCATTGTCTCACGGTCAAGAATGGATTTAATCACTATTTCGGCATTCTGCACATAGGAAGCGGCACTCATGTACTCAACCATCTCCCTGATAACAGAATCCCTGTCACAGGATTTAAGAGAAATTATAATATTATTTTCATTTAAAAGTTCAGTCAGGGGCATATACCAACTCCAGTCAGCCGATCAGTCCTGGTGACAAATAGAGAAAATCGGCTTTTTTTCCATCCAGTTTTACTTCATACAGAAAGGGTTCTTTCTGCTGTCCAAGGAAAAAGTTCTCCCTGGGATACTCTTTCTCCATCACAAGATCATCAACAGGGAGAGCTGCTTTTCTACCAAGATGCTGAACCACAAGAATATAAGGTGTTTCAATACCACTATGGCGTCGGCTCATCATTCCGCCCTGACTGAACAGGGGAAGTTCATCACCCGACAATCTGTAATAAAGCAGATTATGCTCTTTTTTAATAACATTCTCGGCTTCCATGGGGAATACTCCGGCGACATTGCGCTTAGGAAGAGCAAGCAGCCGGTTTTCCATCTGAAAAATCATCAGAGGAAGATGGTCTTTCTGACCGGGTAGATATATGGAAAAACGGGAACCCTGTCCCTTTTTAGAAGTAAGAGAAAAAGATCCGCCCAGTGCATTTTCAACATCATGATTAACAAGATCCAATCCGATGCCCCGACCGGAAAGGCGGTCAACCTTATCACTGGTTGTAAAACCGGGTCTGGTAAGGATTCTAAGCAGACTGTCTGCTTCAAGATCACTCTCCGGGATATCAAGTTTTGCAGCAACCGAAGCCGTATTGACACCTCTGCCGTCATCGGAAACATCAATTCTGAAAGAGTCTCCTACGGCTCTTGCATCAATGAGGATGGTTCCTTCGGGAGATTTACCAGCAGTAATCCTCTCCTCGGGTGTTTCTATACCGTGACTTACAGCATTTCTGATCAACTGTATCAGAACACGGGAGACAATCTCAAGATTCCGGATCTTAAGGCCGAACAGACCTCCTCTGAATTCACAGATGATTTTTTTATCCACCCTGGAAGCAGTCTCTTCAATAAAGCGTTTAAGATTAGAATATAAAGATGTCAGAGGTATCAGGGAAACTGCACTGAGATTTTCCTCCATCTCCTTGAGAAGACCAAGAAGAGGTTCTCTCTGAGGCAGCCCCGGAGGAAGAGGAAGGACAATTTCCGTCATCTCAAGAAGTGTATCTTTCAGTCGTGCAATTGTATCTGTTTCAAGTTCAACTTTTTTGATAATCGGTGCCAGACTCTCTTTGATCAGCCTTTCTGAAAGACGGGTCTCTCCCCTGTCCTCATCTGAAAAAACAGAAAAATCAAGATTCACCAGTCCGGTCTGAAGTATTCCATCCACATTGATGGCTTGAAAAATAGGTTCATCCCCCGAATCTGATGTCAGAATAAAGGTAAGAGATGAAAAATCCTGATCCGGATTATCCAGACTGGGAAGACTGCGGATAACATTGACTTTAAGCTCAAGATTATTCAGAAGAAGATAGGAACGGACATAGGGGAGACGCTCTTCAGGATCAAGCTGAACTGAGAGTCTGTATAAGGTTTCACCTCTGTCCTCCGCCTCTCTGAGAAGCTGCTTTTCAAAAGAACTGAGTTCGATAATCTCATTATCATCATCCAGGGATCTCTCAGGAAAAAGGGTATCTGCCTTCTCTTCTGCAGCATCGGGATTAAGAATCTTTTTGAGAATCAGTTCCTCCAGGAGAGGAAGGCCCTGATACAGTCTGTCACTCATCACTGCAAACTCACGGCTGCCTGTGGATTCCTTCATATCAGCAAAAAGGGATTCCATGGAGTGGATCAGTTGTTCAATATCAGAAAGCTGAAAAAAAGCAGCTCCCGATTTCAGGGAATGAAGATGTCTGAAGATTTCATCCAGCACTTCCCGGGAGGGATGTTCTGTACGGCAGTTTTCAACCAGCTCCTTCAGTTCTTCAAGAATAGGACCGGCATCACTGATATATTCGCGTAAATGCTTCTGCAGATCCGTCAAACGGAGCCTCCGGTTCTCAGATTAATAATAAGATCAACCTCTGATATCGACGCACCAAGCCGCTGTGAAATTAACTCGGCGCCGAATCCCTGCTCATATAGATCCATAACTCTCTCTTTCAGAGGTCTGGAGTCTTCTTCTTTTTCACTCTTCTCAGTATCAGAACTGCCTGTTGTCGGGGCAGAATCCAATTTAATGTCATCAAAGAGACCGGGTGTATCATTTTCAGATTCCTTTGGCGGAGTAAGCACAGTCTGCTTCTTCAGATGAGAATAGACCTGTCTCGACAAATCGGACTTCTCTGTTTCCTTCTGCATGATCTGCAGTTTTTTGTCAGCTTCATCCAGAAGATCCTGCAGGACCTTAACTCTATTTTCCAACAGAGCAACATTCCGCTCTGCAGTCTGATTCATTTCAAGAATCAGCTGATCTATTTCATCTCTGATTTTTCGAATCCACTCTTCACCTGACACTACCTTATCCACTTTAAGTTTCAAATAGATAAAACCGCCGGCCATCAATATAAGAAGAATCCCTGTAAAAACAGTTGTCATAGTACTCCCAACAGGGCCGGATTCTAAAAAACCGTCCCTTCAGCCTGATATATCAATATGTATACCCATTTCAGGGTCTTTTACAACTTCCTTTTTTGGGTCTTCTTTATTTTCTGAAGAAGAAGGCTGTCTTTTCTGCTCTTCCCTCTTCTGTTCTTCTTCTTCTTCGTCAACCTTACTCGTTTCTTTATCTTCTTCTGTAGTGTTGACAGAACTCTTCTTGAGCAGTTCCTGTTCCACCAGTTTTCTGGCTTCCTGGTCCTGCTGTAACGCCGCAGCATGCTGAGTGTGAGATTGCTGTTTACTTAGCTTATTCAGCTGTACAAACATTGTTTGTAGATCAAGAGGCTTGATAGACATCTACTCCCTCCTCTGAATATCCTCCTCAGTGATATCCTCATACTTAGCCGTCGTTATAAAACCATCTTCTATCATAAAGGTGACAGGATAATCAAAGGGATTCGTAACTTCATACTCCTCATCCTTGATATAAACCTTCACCCCTGAATTCACATTCTTTGATGCTGAGATTTTCCCCTGAAGCTGCAGCACAGACAGATATTCCTGCTTATGTTCCAGTGAATCCTTCAGTTTTTCCATTTCATCGATTAAATCATTATGACGCTGTCTGAGCTCTGTAAACATTGTTTCTTTCTCAGCAGAAAGTTTCTTTCTGGCACGTTTCTGCTTCATCAGCCCCTGCAGGTTCCTATCGGCCTCATTCTGTTCCCGATCCAGTTCTTCCTGCCTGGCAAGGAGTTCGTCAAGCTCAACCTTGGCCTTTGGATCATAACCAACCCTCAGGATTGTTTCGGCACCACCTGAGGAACCCAGGGTGGCAGCATTGATCTCTTCAGAAGCCTGCAGCTCACCACCAACGATCCTGGCCCTTTTCCCCTTACAGAGAATACGGCTGGTTGCATTAATATGAGCATTGACAATACCGTCACTGACAATAACATTCTCACCGGCCTCGGCGGAAGCATTATTGATAAAACTGGACCAGATGGATTTTCCGGCAACAATACGACCGAACTCGCCTTCACCGCCGTTGATACCACGTTTTACAACAATATCACCTCCGGCCTGGAGGTTTGACTTACCGACAAAGCCGTTGACTTCAATATTAGCCTGGGCAGAGACGTGGAATCCGTCTTCCACGTTACCCTTCACTATAACTGTACCCAGCCCGCTCACATTACCTGTTGAGGCGTTTACATCACCGGGAATAACCAGAACTGTCTCGACAGTTACCTTGCCCTTCAAAAGAAGAACCTGTCCACTTGTTGTGGCTATGACAGTCTTGCCGTTATCTGTAATGGATACATTCTTTCCCAGTCCCATCTGCGTATCAGTTCCGTCTTTAGCTGGAATATACTTACCATAGACAGTTCTACCGTCTTTACCGGCTTCGGGGGGGATTTTCCTGGCAAGGGGCTGGCCCTTCACCACATTCTGTATAAGGTTCAGTTCTTTGAAGTCAACCGAACCGTCACTCTTCTGTTTCAGTTTGACATGAGACTCTTCTGTTTCAAAAAGATAGGAGATTGAGGCATTACGACCGTTTACGGGAGGGTCCCCTCTTGCAATCAGATAGGGATGACTGTATGAAGGATGATCTTCGAATCCTGTAAGAGCATCTTCAAGAATACCGAATACCACATTGTTATTTCGTAGAAATGAGGTGATATCCGAAGATGTAAGGTCAGCTCCTCCGGGTCCTGATTCCTGAACCTCTATAAATGCCTGCATTTCATCATCAGAGACATCTACTGTGGGACGGGCATCATTTACAGGATTGTAAATAAAATCACCCACTTTCACATAGACAGAATCAGCATTATCAATCACAGCAGCTACACGGTCATTGTTGACTTCGTTTACCCCACGGAAGCTCAGCTCTTTCAGAATCTCATCTTTGTCGACAGACATTCCACCCTTATCTGCTGGTCTGACCTTCAGATAAGCACCGTCACTGGCCAGTCTGACAGTAAAGTCACCATCTTTGATGATAACTTCCTCTTCCTGACTTTCATCTTCAAATTCTTCCAGAATAACTTCGCCACCTGCGGTTCGGGTAATTTTCCGCTCGGCAGTATAAACTATGAGGTTGTAACTTCTTTTACCGATTCCTATAAATCCGCGCTTACCTTTTTCCAGCAGCTCATATTCCAGACGTCTTACCGGAACACCAAGTTCAATGGCGGCCTGTCCAAGTGCTTCTTCTATAGTATTGCCGGATACTTCCACGGATCTGCGTTCTTTATCCGTTTCGGAAAGAGTCCGCATTATATCCTGGAATTCATCCTGGCTGATCATTTACATAATTCCTTTCTTCACATTCGTCAGTTTCGATCTCAGTCTCATAATTGCTTTCGTATGAAGCTGAGAGATTCTTGACTCTGTAACCTCAAGAACCTTTCCGATTTCCTTCAAAGTCAGATCTTCGTAGTAATATAATACGAGGACCTTCTTTTCCTTATCGGGTAGTTCATTGATAGCCTGTACTATAACCCGTCTTATCTCATCTTTCTCGGCAATAGAATCGGGTTGAAGGCTGATGGGAGACTCAATACTGTCCTGTATAGAAACTTTATCTGAATCATCACCGGTAAACCAGACATCATTCAGAGAGAGAATACTTGTTCCCCTGACCTTCAGAACAACCTGATTGTACTGTGCACGGGACATATTCATGGCCTTGGCTATTTCATCATCACTTGCGGATCGGCCTAAAGAGGCTTCCAGACTCTGGATTGTATCTTCTATTTCACGTGTTTTCTGTCTGACTGAACGGGGGACCCAGTCAATGGAACGCAGTTCATCAAAGATTGCTCCGCGTATTCTGGTTACCGCATAGGTTTTAAATTTGACATGTTTTTCGGGATCGAATTTTTCAATAGCATCAAAAAGGCCGAAGACTCCAAATCCTACCAGATCATCGAAATCAACATTTTGAGGCATCCCGACAGAGATCTTCCCAGCTACATATTTAACGAGAGGAGCATACTGCTTGATAAGGGTATCCCGGATTTCCTGCTTATGAGTTTTCCGGTATTCCTTCCACAATTCTTCTTCTGTTACGTTTTCCAATACCTTTTCAGACATTCCCCATTACTTCCTATTTCTGCTGGTCTCTTGCGAGTACGGTTTTTACTGCTTTAGCTATTATCTCTGGATCGCCATTTTCTCCCAGATCAATATTCCCTCTTCCACTTGAAGGTGGTGGAGTAACACTATCTATAGGTTCGGCGGCACCCACTTCTTCACTGGAACTGCCTATGCTTATCTCCAGGGAATCCAGATTCGGGAGCGAGTCCAGAGACTCTACCGCAGCAGCAGCGGTATCAGCTTCCTCTGGTTTATTATTATGCACACTTTCTGTGCTTTCTGCAATTTCATTCTCAGATGGATTTTCATCCAAAGATTCAAGTTCGCCTACTTCGTCACTATCAGCAGCAGCCTTAACTGCTGCTTCCCGGGCGACATTGGCAGGCTCAGGCATTTCGTCAGGCATCACAATGTTGACCCTTCCGCCTTCACTTACAGGCTGACTGACTTCTTCTGATCCCTTAGAATTAAGGTTACTCAACTCCGGCAGAAATGCCTTAATCAGCCAGTCCACAAAAAAAACAAAACCAGCTGCAAAAAGAGCCGCAAAGAGCCCGCGCAGCATAATTTTTACCGGATCAACACCACTTAGAAACCCTGTAATCATTGATAAAAGGGCTGTAGCGGCAGCGGCTGAGAGGGGAACTAATCCTTTGCTGAGTATTTTCAAATGCAAACCCCTCCCTTTTAAATTTTACTCGAATAATCCTTACAGGTCAAATCATTCCATACGCTTCATCAGACGGCGGATAAACTGTCCAACACCCCGTCCTTCCCTATACTCCACATTTTCCAGTCTGTTTACAATATGCTGTATACAGGAAGACGCCTGTCCCCGAGGATCTGAAATCATAAAAGGCAGCTGTTTTCTGACAGACGCCGGAACTGCAGGATCATCATAAACAAATCCTAGATAATCAATCTTCAGATTTAAAAACTGACCTGCAATATTTATAATCTTATGAGAAACCTTCTTTGCCTCTGTAATATTGGCAGCTCTATTTACAATAAGCTTCATACCCATATCTAGATTATCAATCTCGGTGGATATAATTTTAATAATTCCGTAAGCATCAGTAATTGCCGTAGGTTCTGGTGTTGTAACAATCAGAACGTCATCTGCCGCTTCCACAAAAGCAAGTACATTCTGTGAGACACCGGCACTTGTATCAATAATAATAATATCTGCTGATGAAAGCTCGGACAGCTCCAAAATAAAATTATTTCTCTCTTCATCAGTTAGATTGGCGACTCTGGAAAAACCACTGGCTCCGGCTACAATCTGAATACCGTAATTTGTATCCAGTATAACCTCTTTCATGGTCTTCTGCTTCCGGATAACATGATAAAGATTGAACTTTGGAATGACTCCTAATATAACATTGACATTTGCCAGACCGAGGTCAGCATCCAGAACAATCACCTTTTTCCCCATTTTTGCATAGGCAAGAGCCAGATTGATAGAAATGTTGGTTTTCCCAACGCCCCCTTTTCCACTGGCGACAGTTATAATTCTGGTACCCGTAGTGCTGGGTTCCTCTGCACTACCGTTCTCATTCTTTTTTTTCATCATCTCCCTGAGGAGTTCAGCCTGATCCTGCATCTATTCAGCTCCGCATTCTGGTATATTTTTTATCAAGTTTATCAACAATCTGCTGTACATCACTGCTGAAACCAATGAGAGAGTTCAGAAGCTTTGCTCTGGTATTACGAGATATATCCTGGGGCACACCCTGACCATCTGTGATATAGGAAAGTGTCTTGTTTTTCTGGGAGAGGATACTGATAAGATTTCCTACTCTGGTTGTTTCATCAAGCTTGGTAAGAATTACAGATTTATAATGGAAAGATTCAAACTGATCAAGTATCTCGTTGATATCTTTATCCTTTGTCGTGGATGAGATGGCCAGATGAATCTCGGCATTTCCACCGCAGGCTTCCACAATGGAGCGCATTTCTGCAAGTTTCATAAAATCTCTGGGGCTTTTTCCGATTGTATCCACTAAGATCAGATCCTGATCCCGGTTCATATCTATCTTATCTTTCAAATCTTCATAGGACTCTGCTGTAAATACAGGAATATCCATTATCTGACCATAGGTCTCAATCTGTGTTCTGGCACCGATACGATAATTATCGATTGTTATCATACAGACCCGCAGAGACTTATCCCCCGATGTAATACCGTTAATGGCCGCCAGCTTGGCAATGGTTGTCGTTTTTCCCACACCTGTGGGACCTACAAGAACAAAGACCCTGGGAGAAGGAACCGGACTCTCCTGAAGTTCACTCAGTGAAGAACCGATCCATTCCAGTACTGCATCTTCCAGTAGAGAATACTGATCCAGATCATCCAGAGAAAAATCACGTTTTAGACGATCCAGCATATCTTCAATATAGGAACCGGTAAAATCATTCTCTTTCAGAAGATCTTTCATTTTCTCAAGGGAGGGATGGAGAGGGGCCTCTTCACGGGGACCTGATACCAACTGTTGTTTAAGGTCTTTAACTTCCTTAAGTACTTCATCCAGGGTGGACCCTTTCTGAGCCTGTGTCATATTGAGGATTTCTTTTTTACTCTTCTCATCAGATTCCCGTCTGTTCTTTGCGGGATTATCTGTGATGTAACCCGTATACTCTATTCCGTCATGGGTAAAAAGGCCCATAAAACCGCCCAGGCGCACGCTTTTGTAAAAGAGGATTTTGGCTTTATCTCCATATTTAACACGGATATTGCTGATCACTTCAGCATGAGTATATCCGGATTCTGTAAAGTGCTGCTCCATTCCTGTTTTCGTCCTTTATGCCTGTTCTGCCAGGGAAATTACCCCCACGGATTCTATAATAATATCACTTACAACCTCGGGCACTGAGAGAATGACCAGATCGGGCATGGCTCTCTGAGTTGAGGATTTGACCAAAGGTCTGGCCGCTTCACTGCTCAGGATAACAGGGTAATATCCGGATTCCTGCATCTTCCGGATCTGATTTGCCACTGAATTGATCCAGGCTCTCTGAAATTCCGGTTCCAATGCGGCAACATCGCCTTTACCGGTCTCCATTCTTGCATCAATGATGCTCTGTTCGACCGATGGATCAATAGTAAGAACTTTAAGCTCCTTACCCTCTGTAGCATACTGCAAACATATCTGTCTTCCAAGGGTCTGCCTTACTTTTTCTGTCAGGAATCCGATGTCCTTGGTGATTGAACCATAATCACTCATGGATTCAAGAATCATAACCAGATTTCTGATGGAAACCTGCTCCTTCAGAAGATTCTGAAGTACTTTCTGGACCTCCCCTGTAGAGAAGGTCTTGTTCACTTCATCAACAACCGCGGGATAATCCTCTTTAAGAGCATTGAGCATAGCCTGAACTTCCTGACGGCCGAGTATCTCGGGAGCATGTCTCTTAATGATTTCAGTTAGATGAGTGGCAATAATTGAGGGTGGATCAACCACTGTATAACCCTCACGCTCGGCCCGGTCTCTCTGATCAGAACCAATCCAGACAGCAGATAGTCCGAATGCCGGATCCACCGTAGACTCACCGCTGAGGGGTTCTCTCTCCCCTCCCGGATTGATAGCCATATACTGATCCACACGGATCACACCGGTTCCGACATCTACTCCCTTTATCTTGAGACAGTATTCACTGGGTTCAAGACGCATATTATCTATGATACGGATACGCGGCACTACAAGTCCGAGATCCAGAGCTGCTTCCTTCCTGATTCTTGTTATTCTCTCCAGAAGTTCCGCACCCTGATCCTTATCCACCAGAGGAATCAGGCCGTAGCCCAGCTCCAGCGAGAGGGGATCAAAGGGGACAACAGGGGACATCTCGGCAGGTTCAGTGGTCTCTTTTTTATCTTCCTGTTCTGCGGCTTCAGCTTCCTGTTTATGTTTACGACTGAGACGCCATCCCGTATATCCGGAAAGTCCTCCCAGGGGAAGGAGAATATACCAGGGAAATCCGGGAAGGACTCCAAGAAGGAAAAGAAATCCGGCGGCAATGCTGTAAACTCTGGCCTGTGCCGTAAACTGGGTGGAAACATCTTCACCGAAGGTTCCGTCTGAGATGGAACGGGTAACAACCAGGCCCGTAGCCACAGAAATAAGCAGGGCCGGAACCTGGGACACCAGACCATCTCCGATAGTCAGAGATGTATAGGTTGCCAGAGCAGCACCAAATGATTCTCCATGAAGGGAGACACCTACGATGAGACCACCGAGAATATTAACAACGGTGATAACAATACTGACTTTTACATTTCCAGAGACAAATTTAGAGGCACCATCCATGGCTCCGTAGAAGTCTACCGATTGCTGGAGATGCTCTTTCCGTTTTCTGGATTCCTCTTCAGAAATCGATCCGGAATTCAACTCTGCTTCGATAGCCATCTGTTTACCGGGCATGGCATCCAGGGCAAAACGGGCGGCGACTTCTGAAACTCTCGTGGAACCCTTGGTAATAACCATAAACTGTACGGCAATTATTATGATAAATATGATCATACCGACCACAAGACCTTCCTGTCCGGAAGAACCTACTACAAAGGTGGCAAATGCCTTGACTATTTTCCCATCAAACAAGGCTCCCTTAGTCAGAATCAGCCTTGTGGAAGAGACATTCAGGGCCAGGGAGAACACCGTGGCAACCAGAAGCATGGTGGGGAATACAGAAAACTCCAGAGGATCTCTGCTATACATAACAATCAGTATGATCATTACACTCAACAAAAGATTAAGGATCATCAGAACATCCAGCATAAAAGTAGGCAGTGGAATAATGAGCATTATAACAACAGACAGAACTCCTATAGCCACCAGCATGTCACTGTTATCCGAGGTGAGTAATCTTTTTATATTATCCTGCAAGGCCATATTTCCCGCTTCTCTCCCATGCCTGTCAGGGCATAAAAATTGCCCTGGTACTTTATATGCTCAAGGCCTAAGGGCCTAACTGACTGATTTCCCGGTCATTTCGTAAATCTTAACAAGAAGACCCGATACAACACTATAGTATTCTTCCGGTATTTCATCCCCGATCTCAACATTAGCATGTAATGCTCTTGCAAGGGGTTTATTCTCAACAATCGGAACATCATTGTCCCGTGCCAGAGCCTTAATCCTCTGAGCAACTTCATCCATACCCTTGGCGCAGACCCTGGGGGCAGTCATGCTGTCCTGCTTATATTCAAGTGCTACAGCAAAGTGGGTAGGGTTTGTTACGACCATATCCGCATCGGGAACACTCTGCATCATCTGATTTGTCAGCAGCTCACGCATCTTCTGCCTCAGCCTGCTCTTGATCAGAGGATCTCCGTCAGACTGTTTCATCTCTTCCTTGATCTCATGCTTGGTCATTTTCAATGATTCCAGATGCTGTTTACGCTGGAAAAAATAATCCGGCAGAGAAAATACAAGAAGGAGAAGAGCGGTCTCTATCATAAGCCTGAAAGCCAGTCCTCCGACAACCGAGGCCGCATCTCCGACGGTACCGTATACCAGATTGGTTATTTCAGGAACCTTTCTACTGATATTAAAATAAGCCAGAGTAACGATAACAGCAATTTTAAATAGAGATTTGGCCATATTAAACAGCCCTTCTGATGAGAACATGACTCTCTGAGCCCATTTTATTACATTAGGGGATATCTTTGAGAAATCAGGCTGAATAGGCTTGGTTGTAAACAGGAAGCCTACCTGAAAAAGATTTCCCAGGAGAGCCGCAAAAAAGGCAATTCCCATCACCGGCAGTGTGAGTTTCAGATAATAAGAGATAAAGGCCTTTGGTATCATGCCGTCGCTTGTAATATCAGCTTCTGTGGACTGAACAAGAAAAAACTGCAGCATCGATTTGAGAGTTTTAACCATGTAGGGGCTCATAATTGCAATAAGGAGCAGAGAGAAGAGCAGAATCAGTGCTGCAACAAGATCCGCAGATTTGGCAACCTTACCATCTTCACGTGATTTTCTGATTTTCTGTTCGGTAGGCTCTTCGGTTCGCCCTTCATCTTCTGCGGCAAACCACTGCAGATGCATGGCAAAATCACTTTCTTCATGAAGAGATGGAAATGAGTAAAAATGATTCTCAAAACTCTTATTTACAGAACCTTGATTGTCCTTGTGAATTCCTTCAGTTCCAGGCTGTACTCTCTGATTCATCATCATAGGGCGGCCCCCTCAAAATGATACAGTCTGAGGAGCTCTTCGATCTGTGAAAAACCGGTTTCAATAACCATAACCATCTTTTCTGCAAGAAATGGAGCAGACATCATGATAATTAAAAACCCGACCGCAATCTGAATAGGAAAACCTACCATCATAAGATTCATCTGGGGTGATGCTTTGGCCAGGAGACCCATGGTTACAGATACCATCAGGAGTGTTCCCATCATGGGAAAAGCCAGTATGAGAGACTGCTCAAAGAGCTGTCCCAGAGCCTGAATCAGTCCATCAGAGAGAAAACCGGGATTAGTAAGCAGATAATCTCCCCTCATGGCTTTAAATGAGCCGTAAACACCTATAAGAAAGACCTTCTGCAGGCTTCCGGAAATGATGAAAACAAACATACCTATAAGGTTGAAAAACTGACCGATAAGTGGAATCTGAACCTGGGACATGGGGTCAAATGTTGCTGAGGCACCAAAACCCATCTGCACTGAAAACATCTGCCCTGAAAGCTGGAATACAACAAATATAAGCTGAAGAAAAAGCCCGATAAGAAGACCGGTAAGCACTTCCAATATCAGCAGAAACCCAAATACAATTCCTGTATCAGGAATGACATACCCAAGAGTACCTACCATTGGGTATACAGCTACAGCCGTAAAAATTGCCAGACCGGTTCTTGCCATTCCCGGTATACCCGATGATGAGAGTATAGGTGTTATCGTAAACAGAGCAAAGATTCGTGCAAAGATGAGAAAATAAAGCTGTAGATTCGGAATCAGCTCATTCAGTAACAATCAGCTCTCCCTTAACCCGCCATGGATGGGATCAATTCAAAAATTGAAATAGTATAATTAATCAGAGAATTAGCCATCCAGGCACCCAGTAATCCGAGGGTTGTAAAAATAGCCAGGATTTTGGGTACAAAGGTTAATGACTGATCCTGTATTGAAGTGGTTGCCTGAAAAATTGAGATAATCAAACCGATAGTCATGGCCACCAGCAGTACCGGCGAAGCCAGAATCAGAGTCTGAACAACAGAGTTTCTTAAAAGTGCAACAACAAATCCAATAGACATATTTTCCTCCAGGCCCTAAGACCGTTACATAAAACTCAGTACCATCTGCTGTGTCAACAGGCTCCATCCGTCAACGAGTACAAAAAGGACCAGTTTGAAGGGCATTGAAATCATAACAGGTGGAAGCATGATCATACCCATGGACATAAGCACAGAAGCCACTACCATGTCGATAATAATAAAGGGTACATAAAGCAGAATTCCGATTTTGAAAGCGATGGTGAGCTCATTGAGAATAAATGCAGGAATCACAACATAGGTGGGAACATCGGCAAATGTTTCCGGACGATCCAGCCCCCGCAGAGACATAAAAAGTTCGATATTCTTTGGATCATCCTTAAGCTGCCTGTACATGAAATAGCGTATGGGTCCTTCGGCTTTATCAATCATCTCTTCGATACCGATCTCGCCCTGTGAAAAAGGTTTAAAAGACTCCTGATATATCTGGTCGAATGTCGGCCACATTATGAATAAGGTCAAAAACAGAGCAATTCCCATAAGTACACTTGCAGGAGGAACCTGCTGTAGAGAAAGTGCTCTTTTTATAAAGTCCAGAACGATGGAAAGTCTGAGAAAAGAGGTCATCAGAATTGCAATTGACGGTGCCAGTGAGAGGGTTGTCAGTAAAAGGAGAAGCTGTATGGATAAAGCTACTTCCTCATTACTCTGTGCATCCCTGACAGTAAGATTTACAAAGGGAAGATCCAGGATACCGTCGGTCTCACCGGGATCAGGTACAGGTATCTCCTGAGCAAACACAGGAGCAACAAGTAGAAAAAGCATAATCAGAAGGGCAATCTTTTTCATTCTCTGTCCCTCAGATTTTTTAATCGGTCCCGCTGGGACCTTAAGAAATCGGGTGACTGGTCAGTAACTTTTTTACCGCTGCCCAGTGACAATCCCTTTCGAAACAGAGACCTGAAACTTCCCGGAGCTGCAACAGGCGTTTCAGACTGTTCAAGTTTAAACCTGTCCAGAGTCTCCTGATCTGTAATTTCAGAAATAATATTTACAGATGAGCTGCCTGAACCTATGAGAAAGATCTGATTACCAACCTCAATAAGGTGCAGTGAGGAGTCACGTTTCAAATGACGTGTGGCAATCAGAGAAATCCGCTCTTCATCCTTTTCTACCATGGGACTCATCTTCTTGAGAAAATAGACCAGAAGATAGATTAAGCCGATGACGGCAATGAGTACAATAATTACCCTGAGAAGATCGCCGAGACCAACTGTAGGCGGAATATTTCCGTCCACTGCCGGTACATCGGTATCCGGGGTATTGGTATCTGCAGGAAAAAGGGGAAGCTCTGCTTCATTGATCTGCGGGAATTCAGTATTTTGAGAAGACTCCTGTGCCGTGATCAGCAATGGAGTTCCCATTATGATGAGTATCAATAATAAATGTTTCAGTGTCCCCCTCCCAAGTTTCACTTAATTATATGTATAATAGAATTATCCACACCGGGCCGATAGTCGGATCGCCTCAGCACTTTCATAATCCTTCTGTTCTACTGTTCTCCCATCTTGTCCAGATTGGACACAATATCAGTTACACGTACACCGAAGTTTTCATCGATTACAACAACCTCGCCCTTGGCGATCAGGTTATTATTTACAAGGATATCAACAGGTTCACCCGCTAGCTTATCCAGCTCGATAATAGTACCTTCTCCGATACCAAGAATATCCTTGATCTGCCATTTTGTGCGTCCAAGCTCTACAGTCAGCTCCATGGAAACATCCATAAGGAGTCCGATATTACGCTGTTCAGAAGGTGATATATTTCCGCCGAATTCAGGGAACTGGACACCCTGAACATTGGGTGCTGCGTTCTGCTGCATCATGTAAGGGTTCATCTGCTGGCCCATACCCATCTGCTGCTGGCCCATACCCATCTGCTGCTGGGGCATACCCATCTGCTGCTGGGGCATCCCCATTCCACCCATTTGATTTCCCATCATCTGCTGCTGGGGCATACCCATGCCGCCCATTTGATTCCCCATCATCTGCTGCTGCTGATTCATATCGGGCATGCCACCACCCATGGGAGATCCCATTCCGGCGTTTCCACCCATTCCCATGGCAGCCATTGGGTCAACGGCGCCAGAAGTTTCTGGTGAGGCACCGAGTTTGGCTGCCAGATCGGCTGCGACACTCAGTTCCAGGATTTCTACCATTTCCAGACTGCCCTGTCCTTCAATCTCAACAGGATAAGTGATTTTGACCAGTGTATCTCCACCTGTGGAAAGAAGTCCCTTGGCTATCTTCTGGCTTTCTGGACTGATGGTCATTATATTGCTTTTTACGGTATCACCGATGACAGTGACTTCAGAGCCTGTTATCTGAGAAACAGCTTCACCTACAGCACTTATGGCCGTACCGTCAAGTTCAACATCTTCCTGTCCAATCATAGGACCGGCAATTTTCACAGCATTTTCGGGGCTGAAAACAAAGACATGCCCTCCGGAAAGTCCCTGGTTAAAATCCATCTTGACTTCAACAATTTCATTGCTGAGTTGAGCAAGAACGCCGTCCCGGGAGAGGCTTTCAATTACAGGAGGTTTTATAGTTACTCCCGTAGACATTAAACCACTCATAGTGGAACTCAGATTTCCGACAACCTTGGAAAAAAGGCCGTTAAGAGCTTCTAATTCAGAAGAACCGAGTCCACCCGCAGAAGCACCTGATCCCATATCATCCATACCGCCCAGAGAGTCATTACCCATTAACAGAGCATCAATTTCATCTTGAGAGAGGGAACCATCACTCATTCTTCGTCTCCTTCAACGGCCAGTTCTTCAAAGTCCGTCTGATCTATATCTTCAATTTTCCGGGTTACCTGAACAGCAATCTTGTTGCCCACGACTCCGGGACGGCAGTCAAATTTAGGACGGTTACCGATTTTAAGAATCATGGGATCATTCAGAGTTGTATCTGATAATCTGATAATATCACCGGTCTTGATAGAGAGGATATCCCGCATGGAAAGCTGAATACCACCGACTTCCGCCATCATGGGAACGTTGATACCTGCCAGACGCTCCCTCAGTATATTCAAATTTTCAGTAGTTGTACCTCTCCTGATGGATGAGTAGTAATACTGGGCCGACAGTTTTGAGATAATCGGCTCGATTGTCAGATAAGGAATACAGAAGTTCATCATCCCTTCCACATCCTCAACCTTTGTTTCCAGTGTTACAAGAACGACCATTTCTGTAGGAGGTACGATCTGTGCAAACTGAGGATTTGTCTCAATCTGCCCCAGCCGTGGTCTCAGGTCGATAACCTGACTCCAGGCTTCTCTCATATTACCAAGGATTCTTACAATAATTGATTCCATTACAGAACGCTCAATCTCAGAGAGCTCCCTGTTTATCTTGCTGCCCTCACCTGTACCACCGAAAAGACGGTCGATAATAGAAAATGTTACAGCCGGGTCAATCTCAAGTATGGCTGATCCCTTCAAGGGGTCCATATTGATAACCGCAAGAGCTGTAGGAGAGGGAATTGAGCGTATAAACTCTTCATATGTGAGCTGATCTACCGAAGCAACATGTACATTTACAAGACTCCGCAGCTGTGCGGAAAGTGATGTGGTTGTTAAACGTGCAAAGGTCTCATGCATAAATGAGACCGTACGAATCTGTTCCTTGGAGAATTTATCCGGACGTCTGAAGTCCCAGATTCTGATGTTTTTACGCTCGGTGACCTGCTGTGCCTCTTCGGGTTCTGTATCACCCGTGGAGATAGCGGTTAAGAGCTGATCTATTTCATCCTGCGACAGAACTTCTGTCATGCTGTCCCCTTTCCAATATCAGAATTCATAAACTTGGAGTTCCGGAAAAATAATATCCTGAACCTTACCCTGGCTGAGAACTCTGTTCACCAGATCTTTCAATTCAGTTTTTATGATATGCTCTCTTTCCGGAGCCAGTTCAGCGGCTGTTTTCTGACTGAAGTAATTTCTTATTATGTCTGTTAACTGTGCTGTTCTGGCTACAAGTTCCGTTTGAACCTGAGAATCTCCCTCTTTATATCCGATATCCACTTTAACAATTACCGAATGGGGAGACTGGTCCCGGGTGACTCCTCTGATCTGAGGGATCAGGGTGTAATAGGTATAGGGTTCGGGAATGGTTTCGTAAGCCTGTGAAACCTCTGCAAAACTTCTATTGACAGAACCCTTATCCAGTACCCGGAAGGTGACTACTGAAATAGTTATGGTCAAGAGGATAGCTATAATACCCGATGCCACGTACACAAGTACTCTGGCAATCTTATCGGAGATAAAACGCTTTTTCTTCGGCTCACCCATTTCATCGGGTGACGCTGCTTCCAGTGCATTTCCTAATTCTATGTCTTCATCAGCCATCTTATCACCTGCATCCTATTTAACAGATAAATTTTATCAGAAAAAGGTGTTTTATGCAAACACTTCCTCATTTCTGATCCTACTATTACTCATGTGCCTCTGCAAGCACAATAACATCCACTCTTCTGTTATACGCACGCCCCTCCGGACTGTCATCAGCCACCAGAGGAACCGTATCACTCATACCTGCAATCTGGAACTGAGCCTCATCAACACCAAGGTCTACAAGATAGTGCAGAACATTGGCAGACCTTGCGGCTGAAAGTTCCCAATTACTGGGCCAGGGTCCCTCAGGATCAGTAGGACTTGCATCCGTATGTCCCTCAATCCTGAACTTCCTGTCCTCCAGTGCCTCTGATGAGAGAAGCCCGGAAAGTTTCTGAAGAATATCCCTTGTATTTTCAATATCCACATCAGCACTGGCAGGTTTGAAAAAAGCATCAGAGGCCAGAGTAATCACCAGCCCCCGTTCATCCTCTGTTATACGTACCTGCTTGCTCTTTACCTCGGGTTTAAACATGGATACAGCCGTCTGTCTGGCTTTATCCAGTCCCCGCGCCCTCTTGGTGGAAGGCATGGCCATTATGTTATTTCCAAGTTCTGCAAGTTCACCTACATCCAGAGTATTACCACCCTGCAGGGGGCCCAAACCATTAAAGGAAACCATGATAAGCTCCATACGGGCTCCCTCAATGGTTTCCGGATTCATCAGGATTACAAAAAAACATAGAAGCAGAGTTACCATGTCTCCGTAAGTGGTCAGCCACTCGGCTGCACCTTCTTCACACTTTGGACATTTTTTTTCATCTTCGTCAGCCATTGAGTTTCATCCTATTCTCCTCCGCTGCTCTTCTGAGGACGCTCAGCAGGCGGCAGATAGGTGTATAGTTTGTCTTCCAGTATTCGAGGGTTATCTCCCGACTGAATAGACAGGATTCCCTGAATCATAATTTCTTTAACCATAAGCTCTTCTTTATTTCTGTCGTCCAATTTGACTTGTATAGGCATAAGCACAAGGTTGGCAAATATAGATCCGTAAAGAGTGGTTACAAGGGCTACTGCCATGTTAGGACCGATAGACGCCGTATCTTCCAGGTTGGCCATCATACCGATCAGACCCAGCAGAGTACCGATCATTCCGAAAGCTGGAGCGATTTTAGCCCAGTTTCCAAAGAAATCGATCCCGTCCTGATGACGGGAATCTATCATGGAGACATTTCCATAAAGAATTTTTTTTATCACATCAGGATCGGTACCATCAACAACAAGTCTCAAACCACCTCTTAAAAAATCATCTTCCACATCATTCAGAGCATCATCCAGAGATAACAGTCCCTCTTTACGGGCATTATCTGCAAAGGAGACAAGCTGTGTAATAATGGCTTCCTTGTTATAAACCTGTACATTCATGGCGACATTCAGGAATTTTGTAAATCCCAGAGCTCTCTGCAGGGGACTGGCGACAATCATGGCCGCAAAGGAACCGAATATAACGATAATTACAGAAGGGAGATTTATAAATAGATTAATAGCATTACCTGATGCTATTATCGATCCGACAATCAGCAGGAATCCCCCGGCTAAACCACCTATTGTTGCTATATCCATAGAATTGTCTACTCCTCGTTCTTGAATCCGCCGATCAGGCGTCTGTAATCCACTATTCTCTGGAAGATAGTATCATAATCTTCCTGGATCATCAGACGCTTTCCTGACAGCATTACCAAGGTTGTATTTGCCTCTGTCTCAATGTATTCAATCTGATGGGGATTCAGAAACAAAACCTTGCCCAGTTTCCCCATCACAGTTATTTTAATCATTGATCAGATTAACCTTATCTTTTCAGCTGCAGAAGTTCCTGCAGCATGGTGTCACTGGTTGTAATTGTCTTACTGTTGGCCTGAAACCCTCTCTGAGTAATAATCATATCAGTAAACTGTTCAGCCAGATCCACATTTGACATTTCCAGTGCACCTGAAACAAACTTACCCTTTCCGGCTATTCCGGATGGACCTACATTGGCTTCACCGGAGTTGATGGTTTCCATAAAAGTGCTTTCACCATTCTTTTCCAGACCTCCGGGATTAACAAAGGATGCCAGGGCAACCTGCCCCAGAGACCTGTTTGTGCCGTTGGAATAGACACCGGTAATAACACCGCGGGAGTCAATCTGGAATGTCTCCAGATATCCCATGGAATATCCATTCTGACGAAAGGCTTTTGTGGAGGAAGTTTCAGCAAACTGAGTTACAGTATTGGTATAACTTCCCACTTCACCAAGATTAAGGTTAAGTGTCTGTCTTAAAAGAGCTCCATCTCCATCGGGGGTGGTATCCTGTACATCAAAAGAGACAGGAATAAGAAGAGCACCTGCTTCCACTCTGTCACCCTGTCCGTCAAAAGCTGCTGTCAGGGCACCAAGATTATCAAATTCCATGATGAAATTGTTGTCTGTATTATTTTCAGCACCGATATCCAGTGTTGTGTTGGAGGGCAGTTCGGCATCCTCATCAACGGCAACATTGACATTCCACTGGTTGGCAGTACCGTTCACCTTGGTGAAATTGACGGTCATCTTATGAACATTTCCAAAGTTATCATAAATATCTTTATCAATTGTCCAGCTTCCCTGCCTGACATCACCGGGGCCTGCGCCTTCAAGTACTTCAGGTGTTCTTTTATCCAGATTACAGGCCAGCTCAACCTCACTTGTAGCACTGGCGGGATCTTTACTCCCTATAGGAATAAAAAGACTTTTTGTATCACTGGCTGAATTGATAAATGTCTCACCATCTACAGTTTCGGCTTCCCAGCCCTGTACACGCATACCGTTTGCAGGATTAACAAGCATTCCACCTTCATCCAGACCGAAGGCTCCGGCTCTTGAGTAGAATTCCTTGTCTCCCTGACTCAGGATAAAAAATCCATTCCCCTGGATAGCCAGGTCTGTAGTATTACCTGTGGACTGAAGAGATCCCTGAGTGTGAATGGTATCAATAGTGGCTACGGTCATACCGAGACCTACCTGCATGGGGTTTACACCACCAAGCTCTTCGCTGGGACGGGCGGCGCCCCGCATTCCCTGGGAAATCATATCCTGAAAAATCACTCGACCTTTTTTAAATCCGATTGTGTTTACATTGGATACATTGTTACCGATGACATCCATTCTTGTCTGATGATTCTGAAGTCCGGATACACCGGAATAGAGTGAGCGCATCATAACTGGGATTCTCCTTTGCTGTTAAATACTGTCTGTAATGTATCGAAATCATAGTAGTTACCATCAATAAGCAGCTGAGGGTATTCGCCGCCTGTTACGGCTTCGACTGTACCCTTAACAGCCTGACCGCCGGACATCAGTTCAACGTCCTGTCCAAGCACATTGAATGCCTGTGAACTATTTAGACGTTCTGCCACGTTGGTAAACTGCTGATTCATATTTGTCATCTGCTCAAGACTTGAAAACTGTGCCATCTGAGCGATGAATTCTTTATCTTCCATAGGCTTTGTAGGATCCTGATGAGAGAGCTGGGTAATCAGAATCTTCATAAAGTCATCCTTATCAAGATTCTGTTTAACGGCTTTGCTGCCGTTGAGTGCTTTGTTAAAGCTATCTACCTGCATGGTAACTTTTGCGTTATCCGATGCATTCATTGCTGTGCTGAATTCCATTCCAACGTTCTCCTCTATATGATCCTACACAACCAGATTTATCTGGCTCAGGTTTACACCGTCTTCATAAACTACGGGAATCTGCCCGTCCATATCGTCCAGAGCATTGCCCGTAAAAAATACGGGAGCCTCTTCTCTGTACTGTGAACCGCCCTGGGTCTGACCACCGCCGACAGAAACATCAAGGGAAGCGCTGCTGAAACCGCTGTCTTCCAATGCCTTTGTCAGATCGGCCAGATTATTCAAAAATGCCTGGCGTACACTATTATTTTCGACAATTATTTTCCCGACTATATTGTTTTCACTCAGATTCAGGTTAATACGTACTTTTCCAAGGGCTTCAGGCTTAAGAATCAGCTTGATTTCTCCCTCTTTATTGTCTTTGAGTACAAAACGGATATTTTTAGAAAGTTCCTGGGTACCCTTATCCTGAAGCTGACGATCCAGCAGGGCCGCACCTTTCTGCTCTTCCGCAGACATAAGGGAGAAGGTTTTTCCTGTATCTGCCTGCTCACCCTGAGGCATAGCGGATGTAACATCATCTGAAGGTACCAGTTCCAGAGTCAGCTTATTTGAAGAACTTCCACTCTCAACTTTCTTTAAGATGGGTGTTCCCTCTTTTACTGTTCTTCTGTCATCCACTGTGATTTTCAATTCAGATGATTTTTTATCGCTTTTCTGCTGAATACGGCTTTTACCATGTTTGTCGTTTTCTTTACCGTCTTCTTTGGCGGGAATATTCTGCTGTACAAGAATCGATGCTGTTTTAGCTGCCTGAGAAGCAGAATCACTCAAAGCTTTCTGTTCGCCACTATCTTCAGCTATCAGTTTTTCAGCAGCTATCAGTTTTTCAGCAGTCTCAGTAAGAGCAGAAGCCTCAGCTTTTGTATCTTTTACTTCAACTGCGGACTCGTCACCAGGCTCTGCTCCGGCGATCAATGACAATGCTTCATGATTCAGAGACACAGTCTTTGTCTCTTTACCTGTCTCATCAGTACCGGGGCCGGCAAGTTTCAGTGATTTTTTATCAGTATCTGATTTTACAAGTTTGAGTCCGGAATTCTTTTCCTTAGACTGGGTCGCCTTTTCAGCAGACTTGGATTCGGATGCGGCAGAAGATGAAGATGCTTCTCCGTCACTCTTCTCAGCCTTTTCAGTATCACCCTGTAGAACTTTCTGTTTCTTATGAGAAACAGTTTCAGCTGTTGGGGATTTTTTTTCCGCATCTCTGGACTCATAAATCTCTTTCTGCTCCCTGTAAGCAGTCCTGAAACCATTATCCTCAGTTTTTAGAGCATTGTTTTTTTCAGGTGATGGCCCCTTCTGTACCGGAAACATTTCGACCGGTGGGGAAGATAACTGAACCATGGCACCTCCAGATAATTTAATCTACCGGTTTCAACGCCATCTTGCTTTGCAGCTCTGCAGCTCTGTCCGCAGGCATTAATGACAACCAGTAGGCAACCAGGGACGCTTTACCGGACTCCACAGCCAGTCGCTCTGATGTTCTCAGAAGCTCAACCAGCTCGGTATCCTGCATTTCTACCATAATAGAAACTGCATTTTCCGGAGGCATTCCCTCCAGGTACTTTGCATTTTGTTCCAGGTTTGCTCTCTTATTGTCGTAAGTTTTTAAGGCTTCATTAAGAGATTTCTCTTTTTCCTCAATAGATTTCTTTGATTCTTCAAGTTGACCGCCCAATTCTTCGAGCTCGGCTTCTCTTAAAACAATCCCTTCTTCACGGGCAGTAAGGGCAGCTTCTCTGATATCAAGAGCTTCCTGTTGCTTGGCCAGTCTTTCCCTGTCCAGAAGATACATATCATCCGGCTGTTCCACCGCTTCGGGTACATCCAGGCGTACAAGCTTCAATATGGGGGAAAGTGTCTCCCTGGCATCAACGAGTCCAAGAAAGTCGACCCATAGCATTCCTCCGACGATTAGAACAAGGATCAGTACGATGAGAAAAAAGATTTTTGCCACTCCGGCGCCGCCATTTATACCAGCCACAGGACTCTCCTATTAATGAACCGTTTTCATATTATTCAACAAATCATCCAGACTGTGGGCTTCCACCCTCTTCCTGATTTCATTGTGTTCTGCTTTCCGTTTCTCTTTCAGTTTATCAAGACCTTCCCTACGGGCGCGGGCGGCTCTGTATTTTTCCCTGAGCTCTTCAAGATGCTCTTCCCGGGAATCCATATCTTTCTGAAAATGATGAATTTCCTGATTAATCCGGGCCATATACAGTCCATTCTGAAGAAGATCCTGACCGCCCGCCATGGGAGAGACTTTATTCTTCTCCCTGATTGCTAGCCGCTGCATTCTTTCTTCATTCAGATGATTCCATTCCCCCATGGCCCTGCCGAGAATCATCTCAGCTTCCTGTTCCTCTTCAAGGCGGAGTTCCAGGATAGACTCAAGCGTGAATTGAAATCGTTTCATCTCTCAGGTCCTCATCTCTCAATTTCTTATCTGTTCCCAGTTTTGCTTTTCGGTCCAGAATCTCCAGATCTTCATCTGTCAGTACATCTCCACAAAGCATTCCCGCATCCTTCAATGTGGTTTTAAGCTCAGCATTTTCTTCAATTTTCTGCTGCAGGAATCCATTGATTTCATCAATTTTCTCTATAGCCTCATCGACCAGAGGATTAGACCCCCTTGCATAAGCACCAACAGAGATCAAATCTTCCTTCTCTGTATACAGAGCCAGAAGTTTTCTGATATATCCTGCATTCTGTCTCATTCTGAGGGGCATTATTTTAGTTTCAAGCCTCGAAACTGAAGCCAGAACATCTATGGCCGGATAGTGATATTTTTCCGCAAGTTTTCTGGAAAGAACAATATGGCCGTCAAGAATACCCCTCACCGCATCGGTAATGGGCTCTTCCATATCATCTCCCTCTACCAGAATGGTATAAACACCGGTGATGGTACCCTTTTCTGCAGTTCCGCTCCGTTCAAGGAGTTTAGGCAGCAGTGTGAATACTGATGGTGTATATCCTCTGGTTGCCGGAGGTTCCCCCACCGAAAGGCCGATTTCTCGCTGGCTCATGGCCAGACGGGTTACGGAATCGAAGAGGAGCATCACATTCTTGCCCTGATCCCGGAAATATTCTGCAATGGTTGTAGCCGTAAAGGCCCCTCTTACACGGCTGAGTGCAGAAGTATCTCCCGTAGAGACAACCAGAACCGATCTTTTCAGGCCTTCAGGACCCAGATCATTTTCAAGAAATTCTCTGACTTCGCGGCCGCGCTCTCCAATAAGGGCGATAACATTGATATCCGCGGATGTATTACGTGCAATCATACCCAGAAGTGTAGATTTGCCCACGCCCGAACCCGCAAAGATTCCGATCCTCTGGCCTTCTCCCAGGGGGATCATGCTGTCGATCGAACGGACACCGGTGATTATCTGATTATCAATTGCTTTTCGGGTCAGAGGAGAGGGAGGAGTCTGAAAAACTGTTCGTCGGGATGATCCCTTTATACCTCCCAGACCGTCTACAGGATGACCAAGACCGTCCAGGACTCTTCCAAGTAAATCATCTGAAACCTGAATGCTCAGCTGTTCTCCCGTAGCAATTACGGGGCAGCCCGCCTCAATTCCCTGAATATCATCGTAGGGCATAAGCTGAACCCGCTGATCCTTAAGGGCAACGACCTCTGCAAGGTGCTCCTTCCCCAGACGTGGAATAATGATACGGCAGACTTCACCGATCACCGCCTGGGGTCCGCTGGATTCAATGAGATTTCCCTTTACCCGGATAACACGGCCCTGATATTTGACCGTGTCTATTTCTTCAACAGTATGTATATAACGTTCAAGCATGTTCCCCTCCCCAGCGGCATGCTGATCATGAAATCAGGCGGCTTTTACTGCTCACCCTTAACCTTGATTGGTACAAGTTCCATGATTTTTTCTTCAATTTCTTTAAGCTGACTTGTGATACGAGCATCAATCTGCCCAAAATCTGTCTCAATTATACAACCGCCGGGATCGACGGAGGTATCTTCCAGAATTGTGATTGATTTTACATTTTCAACCATCTTCATAAAGTCACGCGTATGATCTGTGGCCAGATCCAGATCTGCAAGATTCACACGAACAGCCACATCACCCCGGCTTTTCAACTTTCGAAGTGCCTGTACAATATTGTTAACCACAACGTTTTTCTGGTTTTCAGAAATAACCTTTATTACCTTGCGGGAGATAAGAAGCACCAGATCAATCATCTGGGTTTCGGCTTCATTGATCATATCTTCCCGCTTTTCGATTGCCTTATCAATAATAACGTGGAGTCTCTCAATCAGACGTTCGGCCTCTTTGTGCCCTTCCTGAAAACCTTCCTCACGACCGGCTTCCTCACCCTTCTTACGGGCCTCCTCTTCAATCTGGGAGACCTGATGCCGGGCTTCACTGATCATCTTATCGACATCGGATTTTGCCTGTTCAAGAATTCTGGCAGCCTCATTCTCGGCTTCGATTTTTTCACGGGATGCCTGATCAGTCTTACGACGGACCTCTTCAAAAGCAGTCTCTTCCGCCTCTTTTCTGATTCTATCGGCGTCTTCCTGGGCCCTTGTGATCAAGCCCTGCTTTTCATCTTCCCAGCTTAACTTGAAGGCTTCCGCCTCCCGCCTCAGGTCGTCCGCAGTAGGGCCGGTATATTCATCGAGATCCTGCAGATCATCCAGATCTTCCTCAACCTCAAAAACAGGGGCAGAAATCTGCACCTTCTGTGCCGTGAGGTTCACGATTTCCATGGGTCTGAACAGATTCTTAGCCATAATCTTTCTCCAACTACCAAAGCCCGTATAGAGCTTTGGCACTTTATTCGCTTAGGCCGATGGGCCCGGGATTAAATTGCTATACGAGAACGTCTTCTTCACCGCTTCTTGCGATAACAACTTCACCCTGATCTTCCAGTTTCCTGATAACAGATACGATTTTCTGCTGAGCCTCTTCCACATCCTTGCGACGTGTGGGTCCCATAAAATCCATATCTTCTTTCAGAAGTGCCGCAGCACGCTTGGACATATTTCTATAAATTTTGTCCTGAACTTCTGCATCTACAGCCTTGAGGGCCTTGGCCAGTTCGGCAGTATCAACTTCACGCATAACCCGCTGTACAGCACGGTCATCCAGCATGATGATATCTTCAAATACGAACATTCTCTTCTTGATTTCTTCTGCCAGTTCCGGATCTTCTTCTTCAAGAGATTCAATAATGGTCTTTTCAGTTGTACGGTCTACAAGGTTGAGTATATCAACAATGCTTCCCACACCACCGGCCGATGTATAGTCTTCTGATGAAAGTGAGGATAATTTCTTTTCAAGAACCCTTTCCACCTCTCTGAGGATTTCAGGAGAAGTACGGTCCATGGTTGCAATTCTTTTAGCAACATCAGACTGCTTTTCCTGGGGTAGCTGACTCAGAATCTGTGAAGCCTTCAAAGGTTCCAGGTAGGCCAGGATAAGAGCGATGGTCTGAGGATGCTCCTGCTGAATGAAGTTAAGCAGATGTGCGGGGTCAGTTCGTCTGACAAAGTCGAAGGGCCTTGTTTTAAGAGAACTGGTAAGGCGGTTGATAATATCAACCGCTTTCTGACTACCCAGTGATTTTTCAAGAAGTTCACGAGCATAATCGATACCACCGGAAGATATGAAATCCGAAGCCATCATGAGTTCCTGGAACTCCTGAAGGACCAGATCTCTCTTTTCGGAATCTATATTTTCAAGCCGTGCAATTTCAAAAGTCAAAATCTCTATTTCATCTTCCCTGAGATGCTTGAATACTTCTGAGGAGATATCAGCTCCCAGGGTTACCAGAAAGATTGCTGCCTTCTGCTTTCCTGAAAGTTCTTCCTTATGTGAGGGATTATTACCCTGCTGGTTATTGGCCATTCTACTCCTCCGCCAGCCATGTCCTGATCAGGTTGGCAACGTCTTCAGGATGCTCTCTGGCCATATTCTTGGCATTTTCCTGCATCTCCATACGTGCCCGTTCCTGAACAGACATTTCTACATCGATACCTTCTTCCTCGGCCTGTCTGAGGGTCTGTTCTCTCATAGCCTGATGCTGTCTTGCCAGCTCCTCTTCTCTGAGGCGGCGGCGTCTTTCCAATTCTTTGGAGATCATTCTGAATATGAAGAAGGCGGCAATCAGAATGACCAATGCAATTATGGAGAACAGCACGGTCTGCTGAATCTGCTGTTGACGTCTGTATTCGTCATCTTCAGATTTGAATTCAGAAGATCTGTCAAAGGGGATGTGCTGTACTGTGACAGTATCACCTCTTGCAGTGCTGAAACCTACAGCGTGCTGAACCAGAGTCAGAGCCTTTGAAAGATCTTCATCCGAAACAGCCGTATAAATACGCTTGATGCTGCCCCTCTCTATAACGGGCTTACCTTTATCATCATAATCCCAGTTCCAGATTCCGTCCACGGCAACCGCAACAGACATTCTGGCAATATTGAACGGACTCTTCTGTTCCTGAATATTACGTGTGTTTACAACCTCATTCTGGGTTTCACTGTTACTCTCATAGCTGCCCACAAGATTATTCAGATCTTTATAGGCGGGAGCAGTCTGACCTTCCTGTCCGGGAGGACCCTCGGGATTAAATCCTGTTCCTTCAAACAGTTCGGAAGAGCTGTTCTTGCTCAGGGTAATGGAATTGACTGTCTCCAGCTCACTGTAGGGAGTTTCAGGATTATCTTCACGGACGGTAATGGGGAAGTGTTCTTCCGTGGCGATAGTCTTGTTGATAAACTCAAGATCTATATCAATATTTACAATATTGACACGCTTTGCGGTAAATACATTCTGCAGAGAGGCAAGAATAGTATTTGTATACTGAACTTCCAGTGAACGCTTCTGTTTCAGCATCCGGGAGGTGAGCATCAGGTCATCCAGTTTACCCATATTCTCAAAATCATTGAGAATCTTACCGCTGTAGTCCAGAATTGTGATATTGTCCGCTTCCAGTCCTTCCACAGCAAACTGTATCAGTTTTACAATACCTTCTACTTTTACACGGTTCTCGCTTATATCACTTCCCGGACGGGGTGTGATTACGGCTGAGACAGTAGTAGGATTCTGATCACTTGAAAACAGGGTCCTCTCGGGGATTACCAGAGAGACCTGAGCATTATCAATATCACCCAGAGCCTTGATATGCTGCTCCAGATTAGCTGTAATGGCTCTTCTTAAATTTACATCCCTTTCAAAATCCGTAAGAGTCCAGCGTTCTACATCAAAAATAGCCCAGGGGTCTGTACCTGTGGGTATAAGATCTTCTCTGATAAGAAGAGAACGCATACGTCTGGCAACCTTGTCGTCGGAAACAAAGATCTTTCCATCTGCGTCGAGTTTATAATTTACGCCTTCCTCATCCAGTTTAAGGATGATTCTTTCATTCTGTGACTGATCTGTAATCGGGACTCCCAGCAAGGGTACCATGCTGGGTGATGACGAGACAGTAAAAAGTAATACGATACCCACAACGGCGCCGGTTAAGATCCCTGCGAATATCAATTTCTGGACAATACTCCACTTTCCCCAGATCGTTCCGATCTGTGATAAAAGTTTTTTAATCCATTCCAGCATTTCCCCCTCCCACGGTGAAACCTGAGGATTCCGGTTTTAAGGCCGAAACCCTTCCAAGCTTATTTACCTCATATTGATAATATCTTTATATGCCTGAACGGCTCCATCAACTATACTCTTGGTCATCTGTAGGGACATGTTGGCTTTTGCCATGGCAATGCTCACATCATGAACTTCCACTGAATTGGGATCTGTGATCATTTTCACAAAGATCTCCTGGCTGTCCAGCTGATCCTGATTGGTAGCTGTAAGTCCCTGCTTAACAAGATCGGCAAAAGCAGATTCTGCAGGAATCTCTTTGGGATCACTGTTTTTAACGGCCTTCATATGAAGATTGTTTGTAGTTTTCATTCCCACAAAGTTTCCTGAAACAGCCGATTCATTCATTATGTTCAACAGACTCATATATTGCTCCTACTTAAACTCTGCTAAGGCAGACTATCTTCCGATCTGCAGCGCTTTCTGAAACATTGATTTGCTTCCATCCATTATCGCTACATTGGCTTCATATGCTCTGGTGGCGGAAATCATATCCACCATTTCATTCACAATATTAACATTTGGATACTCAACATATCCCTTCTGAGGACCGGTTTTAATGGCATCGGGATGAGTCGGATCATAAACAAGTCTCAGTTCACTATCCATATCCTTCTCAATTTTAGAGACACGGACACCCTGGCCGATTCCGTTGTCAAGCTTGTCCGGAAGAAAAGGGCTCCGCCAGTAAGGCTGATCTACTATAGGGCGAAAAACCACACGGCTTTTTCTATAGGGTCCACCTTCGGCGGTGCGAGTGGTATTGGCATTGGCAATATTATCAGAGATAACATCGAGTCTCATGCGTTCGGCTGAAAGGCCGGATGCTGCGGTATTGATTGAACTGAATAATCCCATTACTTATTCTCCCTCGAACCCGGTTATCTGGTTACGATGTTGATCTGGCTGAATTGAAATCCCACTGATGTAGACAGCAGTTCATACATCATCTGATTCTCTGTGGCACTCATCATTTCCTGCTCAATGTCTACATTGTTTCCGTTATTCTTGCTGGTTGTCAGGTAATCCAGGACCCGTCTGGGTCTGACGCTGCGGTAATCTGTGGATTCATTAAAGCTCATATGCCTTGAATCTGTTACCTTGGCGGGGAGGGTGCGCTTCTGTTCTGAGGCCAGTGCGTTTTTCAGTTCTGTCTCAAAAGAGACATCGCTTCTTTTAAAATCAGGTGTTTCCGCATTAGCTATATTATTGGATATAACTTCCCTTCTCAAGAGACTCGTATCCATTGTCCGCTGCAGAACATCTACTGTTTTTCCAAAACTGCTTCCTGTAAACATACCTTTCTTCCTTATCTTGAAAACTTCTACCTTAATAATTTCGGCAGAACCCCCGCCTTCACTTAGGCTTTTGTACCGTTTATTCCTAAAGGATATAACGGCTTAAATCCCTATCCTGTATAACATCACCAAGCCGGTCATCCACATAGGCCGGTGTAATATCTATGGTCTGTCCCTTTAAATCGGGAGCATTGAATGAAACGTCCTCAAGGAGGAGCTCCATTATGGTATAGAGCCGTCTGGCTCCAATATTCTCGGTGCGGTTATTAACCTCTTCAGCCAGCTCTGCCAGTCTTCTGATTGCATCATCTGTAAAGGTCAAAGTGACTTCTTCTGTCCCCAGCAGTTCTTTATATTGTTTGATCAAAGCTGTCTTGGGCTGAGTCAGGATCATTTCAAAAGCATCGGCATTCAGATCTTCCAGTTCCACTCGAATGGGGAAACGTCCCTGAAGTTCAGGGATAAGATCAGAAGGCTTGGACAGATTGAAGGCGCCTGCGGCAATAAAGAGGATGTGTGATGTATCGATCATGCCGTACTTGGTATTCACGGTACAGCCTTCAACGATGGGGAGAATATCTCTCTGAACACCCTCTCTGGAAACATCCTGTCCACCGGCTTTGGCATTGCTGTTTGCAATCTTGTCAATCTCATCAATAAAAATCATGCCCATGTTCTGAACCCTGTCACGGGCCATATCCATGGCATTGTCACTGTCAATCAGCTTATCTGTCTGTTCCCCCAGGAGAATCTCTCTGGCCTGTGAAACCTTGACTTTTCGGCTCTTTTTGTTCATTCCACCGAAGATATTTCCCAATGCTCCCATTTTCATATCCATGGATTCAAAGTTGGAGCCCGAGAAGATCTCAATTGAGGGTCCACCCCCGCCTGAGATTTTAACCTCTACCATTTTGTCTTCAAGTTCGCCGTCTCTAAGCTTGCGTCTCAGAACCTCTCTGGTATGGGCTCCGGGAGGCTCAGGAATAATATCCGGCAGGTTGCCCTGATTATCGGGAACAGGATTCTGTACCTTGGAGCCGGGAAGAAGCAGATCCAGAAGAGCTTCTTCAGCTGCCATTCTGGCTTCTTCCTGAACACCTTCCTTCAGTTCAGTCTTGACCATGGAGACAGCAGAGGCCATAAGGTCCCTTACCATTGACTCCACATCACGCCCCACATAACCGACTTCCGTAAACTTTGTTGCCTCAACCTTGATAAAGGGAGCCTTACAGAGTTTTGAGAGTCTTCTGGCTATTTCTGTCTTACCTACACCCGTGGGTCCTATCATGATGATATTCTTGGGCGCTATTTCATCTCTCAGATCATCGGGGAGTCTGGAGCGTCTTAAACGGTTTCTCAGGGCGATTGCCACTGCTTTTTTTGCCTTATCCTGGCCGATTATATATCTATCCAGTTCTGAGACGATCTCTTTAGGTGTCTGCATTTCCAGTCCGACACTCATACGATTTCCTCCACAATGATATTGTGATTTGTGTATACGCAGATATCCGCTGCGATTCCCAGGGAGCGCTTCGCGATTTCGGCGGCATCCAGATCTGATCCGTCCAGATATGCCTTTGCTGCCGCAAGGGCAAAACTTCCACCGGAACCGATGGCTATGGCGCCTCCCTCAGGTTCTATAACATCCCCTGTTCCCGAAAGAACAAGTATTTTTTCCTTATCCATCACCAGAAGCATGGCTTCCAGTTTTCTCAGAGCCCTGTCGGTTCTCCAGTCTTTAGCCAGTTCTACGGCTGAGCGTGTAATATCTCCCCCGAACTCCCTGAGCTTGCCCTCAAAACGCTCTTCCAGAGTGAACGCATCGGCTGTGGAACCTGCAAAACCGCAAACCACCTGACCGCCGAGCAAACGGCGCACTTTTTTGGCATTTCCCTTCATGACAACAGATTCACCCATTGTCACCTGACCGTCACCGGCCATGGCCATATGTCCGTCTTTGGTGACGGCTAAAATTGTTGTTCCTCTCAGTTTCATATATACTCCCGCCCTGACGGAGTGAATTAAATCACTCCCATATTTTTCATTTAAGACCTGAAGGTCCTGTGAATATTCTTCTCATCTATGGTTCTTTTCCCGTGGGGATGGGCGTTTCTGTATACCTGACGGATACGCTCAATTCCTGTATGGGTATAAACCTGTGTTGTTGAGATACTGGCATGTCCCAGCATCTCCTGTACTACCCTGATATCAGCTCCCTCATTGAGAATCTCTGTAGCAAAGGCATGACGGAATGCATGAGGTCCGATCTTCCTGCTGAGTCCTGATTTTCTCATATATTTCTGAAGAATATAATATACACCCCTGGTTGTAAGGCCCTTACTCTGCTCGTCCAGTATCAGGGAACGGATATCTGTAAGCCCTTTCTGTATCAGACGTTCTTCCCTGAAAGGAAGATAATCATCCACAGCCATACGGGCCTTTTCTCCAATAAAAACATAACGCTGCCTTCCGCCCTTTCCTCTAATGAGGATACGGTTTGAAGCAACTGCGTCAACAGACAGATGACAGAGTTCACTCACACGGCAGCCCGTTGAGTAAAGCAGCTCGAACAAGGCTCTGTCTCTCGTTGCTGTAAAATCTTGACCTTCCACATGCTCCAGAATAATACTGACCTCTCTGTTTGTCAGATATACAGGAAGATGAGCCGGTTTTTTCATGGACCGGACTCCTGTAAAGGGATTGCCCTTAACTTCCTCTCTATTTTCCAGAAAGCTGTAATAGCTTTTCAGTGAAGAGAGGCTTCTATTTATGGTGGACGCTGCAAGCTGACGCATGGAGAGAGTACTGACATAGAGTCTGGCATCATCCCGTCCTGCGTTCTGTACAGTGAGCCCCTGCTGATTGAGAAACTCAATCCAGGCTGTTATATCATTACCATAGGCACGGAGAGTACTTTCTGAGAGACCTTTCAGATTTTTTATGTATTGTTCATATTCCTGAAACCCGTTGTCTGTCATCAGTACTGAACCCTCCCTTTGTAAAAACTCAAGCTGCCCTTTAATTCTTTACTCATCATTGTGGAAGCATGACGACCGGCATCCCCGGTACTGCCTGAAGCCAGACCGTAACTCTCATTCATGGAATGTCCGGCTTCTGTCAGATTTGGATAGATATCTTTGAGGGCCCCGATTACAGTTGCCCCCTGATCTGCCAGAGACGCAGTGCCGCCGCTCTTTCTTCCATAGAGTCCGCTTTCATGAACATAGACATCTCTGCCCTGATCAAGTGCAAAATCCGCAGTATACAACGCACCCGATCGTACAGGTGCCTGTACAATCACAACAGAGTCGCTTAAACCGCTGATAATCCTGTTCCGTTTTGGAAAATTATAGCGGGCTGCTCCTGTGCCGGGTATATATTCGGAGATAAGACCTCCGCCTTTATTCAGTATTTCTGCAGCAAGTTTCCTGTGCTGCCTTGGATAAGCTATATCACATCCGGTTCCCAGGACTGCCCAGGTCTTACCGCCGCCTTCAACAACACCCTTGTGTGCACTGCCATCAATTCCCGCCGCCAAACCTGAAATAAGGGGAATATCTCCCCGCGCTGCATCCAGGCCAAGAGCAAAGGCAGATCTGTCTGCTTCCAGTGCAGGTTTTCTTGTACCTACAACCGCCAGAGCACCAACAGCTTCGGGTGGAAGTGTGCCTCTCCAGAAAAGGAGGAAAGGAGGATCATAAATATTCTTCAGTATTGAAGGATAGGAAGGAGAACCGTACCAGCACCAGCTGATGCCGAGAGATTCCGTGCGCTTCAGATCAGAGATCCCCTGTTCCAGGAGTTCCCGGATATTGAATTTCCGTATTCGGAGTTTTCTATTAAGAATCCATTCCAGTTCAAAGCGGGACAGATCTTTGAAGTTCTCCCCCGTATTGAAGGAATTAAGCAGTCTGATTTTTTCTATCAGGCTGAGTGAGGCTAGCCTGTTTACTGCAAAAAGAATATTACGATCAATCAAAATGCATCCTCCCTGACACGTTCCAGGTACAGACGGGCCTGTTCTTTTTCTGCATTGAATCCGCTTATGGAGAGCAGTAAATTGTACTGATCCATAGCTTTTTCACTCATTCCCATCTGCTCCAGAAGCTGACCGTACAGAAGTAATGCCCGGCCGTCGCTGCGTTCTATCTTGAGATACTGCTCCAGATAGGGTTCTGCTTCAAAAGGACGCTCTAATTCGTAAATATAGAGAATGGCAAGACTGTAATTAGGAGGCATATAACGGGGTTCAAGGGATATGGCTCTCTTGTAGTCCTCTTCAGCCTGTTTAAGTTCGCTGACTGTCTGCTCTGCAGTATCACGGGAAACAGCCAGTTTTGAAACGGCTACGGCCCGGTAATAATACATCCGGGCATCGGAGGATGTAATTTCAAGTCCCCTGGAGAAGCTGTCTCTTGCTGGACCGTACATATCATAATCCATAAACTTCAGCCCCAGAGTTCTGTAATAACGGGCTGTATTTTTCCCGGCAGTGATGGCATCATTCAGCTCATCTTCCCAGCGGTTTATATCCTTGCGTATTTCCTTGATCTTTTCAGGATCTTCGACTGTTCCTGTCTGCTCAATCTCATATACCCTTTCGGCCAGATCATCATTTCTCATGGGTTTACAGGAAGAGAGTGAAAAAAGAACAATAACTGTCATAATTGCCGGAACGGTTCTTTTAATCTGCTTTATCATGCCTTCCCCCTGGGATGAAAAGATTCATGAGCATGCTGCAGGTCATCACGGTTGAGGTGTGTATAGATCTGAGTTGTACTGATATCCGAATGTCCCAGCATTTCCTGTACAGAACGGAGATCGGCTCCACCCTGAAGAAGATGGGTAGCAAAAGAGTGTCTCAGAGTATGAATTTTACCACTTACACCTGCATGTTCGGCTATGGTTTTAAAATTTTTCCACATACCCTTTCTGGACAGCCCCTTTCCCCTGTTATTCAGAAATACAGAGTTGGTCATATATGCGGGGCGGACAAGCCGGGGGCGGATATCATGAAGATAGATACTGAGCCAGTGTTCAGCAACAGGCCCCAGGGGAACCCATCGTTCCTTCTGTCCCTTGCCGAAAACCTGAACCATCCCCTCTTCAGGGTACAGATGATTCATTTCAAGATCCACAGCCTCTGAGACTCTCAGACCGCAGCTGTAAATCAGTTCAAAAAGGGTCCGGTCTCTCTGACCGAGGAGTGTATCAAGAGGAATGGCTTCCAGAAAAGATTCAACTTCCTCAAGAGTCATTACCTCGGGCAGAGACTGACTGATTCGGGGCATATCGATACCCTGTAGAGGGTTGTCGGAGCGGTATCCGCTGAGGATCAGGAATTCCATCATAGAACGTAAGCTGCTGAGTATTCTTGAAAGAGTCCTCGGGCTCAGGTCCTGATCCTCCTGACGGAAAGCCATCAGGTAATTTTCAAGAAGCGGCGCATCAAGATCCTGCCAGCTTCTTCCGGTACGGGTCAGAAATTCCTCCAGTTTCAGCACCTCTCGGAGGTATGCTTCAACCGTATTGGGAGACATACGGAGTTCAACAGTGAGATAAACTTGAAACTGTCTGGATAAATCCTGTCCCGTCATCTTCAGCTCCCAGCCTTCCTGTTTCTAAGGTATGTAGGTACGTATAGATCCGATTCACTGGGCCCTGCTCCTACAAGACTCTGAAAAGGACTGCTATGGGATTCACCGGGTTTATCATCATAAAAGCTCTTCCATTTGTCATAGGGAAGGATTTCATCGTTATTTCCGGGTACTTCGGGGATAACCTCTTCTTCCTTAGGAAGATTGGCCTCTTCTCTTCGGCTTCTGAATCCTGTAGCAATTACGGTAACCTTAATTTCGTCATCCATTGTTTCATCAATGGTTGTACCGGGAATCACAGTAGCCTCAGGGTCGATATTTTCGGCAATGATATCCATAACCTCTTTATACTCCGAGAGGGCAAGGCTGTTACCACCGGCTACGTTGACCAGAAGTCCTCTGGCTCCGTCTATGCTGGCATCTTCCAGAAGAGGATTATTGATAGCACTGGTTGCGGCATCAATGGCTCTGTTATCACCACGGCCTGAACCGATCCCCATGAGGGCCTCACCCTGTCCGTGCATTACGGCTTTCACATCGGCAAAGTCGATATTTATATCACCATGCTGGGTAATCAGATCTGAAATACCCTGGACACCCATTCGCAGGACATCATCTGCCATAAGGAAGGCTTCCCGTATGGGAGTATTCTTCTCAACTATTTTCATAAGGTTTTCGTTGGGGATGGTGATAAGAGTATCTACTTCCTTATACAACTTATCAATTCCTTCTTCTGCAAGAACCATCTTCCGTCTCTGCTCAAAACCGAAGGGCTTTGTTACAACAGCAACAGTCAAAGCTCCAAGTTCTCTTGCCAGTCTGGCAATTACAGGAGCCGATCCTGTACCTGTCCCCCCACCCATTCCGACAGTAATAAAGATCATATCTGCCCCTTTGAGCACATTCTTCAGGGTTTCCTTATCTTCTTCGGCAGCCTGAGCTCCAATCTCAGGATTTCCGCCTGCTCCGAGTCCACCTGTGAGCTTTGTGCCCAGAGGAAGTTTAATCGGAGCCAGTGATTTGTCCAGAGCCTGCAGATCGGTATTGGTTGCAATAAACTC
Source organism: Oceanispirochaeta sp. M1 (assembly GCF_003346715.1). NCBI lineage: Bacteria > Pseudomonadati > Spirochaetota > Spirochaetia > Spirochaetales > Spirochaetaceae > Oceanispirochaeta > Oceanispirochaeta sp. M1. Next base: position 23,587 of record NZ_QQPQ01000013.1, on the reverse strand, counting down.
AACACCCTTCACTCCACAAGAGATCATTCTATTCACAGCATTGCTGCCGCCGCCGCCTGCACCTATTACTTTGATAACTGTCTTGTTACCTAAAGTTTCTTCCATAATTTCAAGTTCCATGAATCCCCTCCCAAGGATAGATGTCCATTCAGTCATATTTGATCAGACCAACGGCCCGTCAGTTTAATCACAGACCCCGGGGTCTGTAAGTATTTATATAAAGTTCGAAAACCATTCCTTCAGTCTGGTCCATGCCTGCCCGCCTACGGGAATTTCAGTCTCCATACTTTCATCAGCCTCATGAGCTGCCATCACCAGGCCTATTACGGTGGTCCATTCCGGTCCACGGTAATCATTTGGCAGATTCTTCATTCCCGAAGGAAGAGCGATGCGTACGGGTCTCTGGAATATATCAGATGCCAGTTCACCGACACCAGGTAAAAGAGCACCCCCCCCTGCCAGTACTATTCCACCGCCCAGCCGATTCATATATCCCTTCTGCTGCAGCTGTTTGCGAATAAGAAGTAAAATTTCTGCCATTCTGGACTGAGTGATACGGCACACATCCAACTCGGGAATACTCCGGGGAGGACGTCCGCCTATCCCGGGAAGCAGAACTTCCTGAGAACTGTCCACCAGAGGTTCCCAGCACTTTGCCTGAGAGAGCTTGATCATTTCGGCCTGTTCCATGGACTGTTCAAGTACAATGGACAGATCTGTAGTCACCTGCTCTCCGGCAACTGGAAGTGAACCGGAAAAATGGGGAGTACCTTCAAGATATACAATGGCATCACTTGTTCCACCGCCTATATCCAGATACAGGACACCCAGTTCCTTCTCATCCTCCGATAAAACAGCCTGAGACCCCACAAGGGATTCCAGTGATATTTCATTCACCTTATAACCACTTCTGTTAGCACATTTTATTACATTCTGTGTAGCGGCGATACTGCCGGTCACAATGTGAACATCAGCTTCCAGACGGACTCCGATCATATCTATGGGATTTCTGATTCCCACTTTGTCATCCACCATATAATGTTGAGCTACCACATGAAGGATTTCACGATCCATGGGGACAGCAATGGCCTGAGCTGCTTCAATAACACGGCGGATATCCTGCTGGGTTACTTCACGCCCCTTCCCGCTGACAGCAACAACACCACGAGAGTTAAGGCCTTCTACATTACCGCTTGTGACTGCTGTATACACATCGTGCACCGTACGTCCTGCTTCCTGCTCGGCAGCTTCAATGGCTTTAGCAATGGCCTGCTGAGCTGCTTCGATATTTACGACAACACCTTTTCTCAGTCCCTGAGAAGCAACAGAACCGGCTCCTGCAAAGCAGAGTTCTCCCTCTTCATTGTATTCAGCGATAAGAGCTGATACGCGGCTTGTTCCGATGTCCAGTCCAACGACTATATCTCTTTCCGGCAAAACTAATTGCCCTCCCTTGTTTTCAGAACTACCTGATCGGCTCTGAAATCTGCATATTCAAAATCCTTTATGCGGTCTGCTTCATTCAAAGAGTCCAGAACCAGAAGTATCTTTTTCATAATACCGTCTGTAAGTCCTGATGAAAGGACAACAGGCAGTCTATAGGCACTTGTATATAGATGAACCTCATAGAGAGCACCCTCTATTCTCTTGATTTCAATCTCTGAAATCTGACCGAAAAGCTTGGGAGAATCTATTTGAAGGGTCTTTAAATCACTCAAAAACGGATTCAGTGCTTCCGGCAGAACTGAAAGGCTCTCTTTATCCAGCTCTAAACCCGAAAGAACAGGAAGATTCCTGTAGGGAGAAGTATCCGCTGAATGATAAAGAACACCATACTCATCAAAAACCAGAGGATTATCAACTCCATTCCTCTCAACCATCATAAGCCCCAGTGCTGATCTTCCGTAAAGGACAAGTTTTAAAGTGGAAGGGAACTGTTTTTCCACAAAAGCTTTCCTGATCAGGGGTGAACTCTCATAACGGGCTTCTATCTCTTTAGGATTCAGAGAAATATAATTTTCTGAACCTGTTATTCCACCCAGAGCCAGAAGCTCTGCATCACTGAGATTAAGTGTACTTTCCAGAAGGATCTGTGCAATTTCCATTCTGGGAAGAACAATAAACCGGGTAAGCAGCTGAAATACAAGGAGGACTGCAAGCACTGCAATAGAGATAAACAGGAGTTTTCTTATTTTTGTAAACAAAGGAGTTACACCTACTTCAGGCACCACAGAGGACCTCCCTGTCTTTTGCCTTGAATCTGGAAAAATTTATCAGAAGTCCGAAGATTCCCAGTGTTACCAGAGTTGAAGTTCCGCCCGCCGAAAAGAGGGGCAGAGGGATTCCGGTCGCAGGAAGAGCTCCGCAGACTACAGCTACATTGATAAGAACCTGAAAATAAACCGATGAGGTCAGTCCGAAGGCAGCAAGTCTGACATAACAGCTGGAGCTGTTAAGAGCAACAGAATAACCTTTCAACGCAAAAACCAGGAACAGAAGCAAAATAAATACAACACCCACAAAGCCTGTTTCTTCACCTACAACGGCAAATACGAAATCTGAATGGGCTGCAGGCAGACCTCCCAGCTTAATCTGTCCCTGTCCCAGTCCACGCCCCAGAAAACTGCCGTTCTGAAGAGCCATCTTTGACTTGAGAAGCTGGTAGCCGGCACCCGAAGGATCCGCCATAGGACTGAGCCATGAACTGATACGTTCCAGACGATAGGGTTTTGCAAGAATCATGGGTACAGCCAGAACCACAATAGTCAAAGAACCGATAGTGATGTATGTCCAGCTGATACCGGCCAGAAACAGCATGATAATAGCCAGGAGGAATACATATATTGCCGAAGAGAAATCATTCTGAAAATAAACAATACAGGCCATCAGAACAGACATAATCAGAACAGGGAGGATGGAATTGACAAAATCATCCATACAGTCTTTCTTTTTTTCAAGAATATGAGCGACATACAAAACAAGAGCAACACGAACTAATTCACTTGGTTGAAAAGAGTTACCGGCGATTTCTATCCATCGCTGAGCACCGCCTGCGGTACTGCCGATTCCCGGGACATAGGTAAGAGCATTCAATACTAAAGTAAAAATAACAAAGGGTATTGTCAGCTTACGGATCAGATCCAGTGGTACACGGCTCAGAATTAAACTGAAAAAGGTACCGATAATGATCCATATAATCTGACGGTTGAAAAAGAAAAATGGATTTCCTGCAGCTACACTGCCGAAGTGATAAGAAGCTGAGAAGAGAGCGCTCACACCGGTTCCCGTAAGAAGAACCATAATAGCCAGCAGGCCTGAGTCACTCATTCTGTTAACCATACGGTCAGCTTCGAACCGTCTCATTTCCCTTTATATCCCCTTTCCTACTGAATCTTCAGTGTAGACAGTCCCAGGATGGCAAACATGCCGCCCAGAATCCAGAACCGTGTCACAACCTTGCTTTCCGCCCATCCGGATAGCTCGAAATGGTGATGAAGAGGGGCCATCTTAAAGACCCTCTTCCCTGTTTTTTTGAACGAATAAACCTGGATCATCACAGAGACTGTTTCAATTACAAAAACACCGCCGATGATGACAAGTAGAATTTCTTTTTTAAGGATCAGTGCCAAGGTGGCTATAAAGCCGCCCATTGAGAGGCTGCCCGTATCACCCATCATGAGTTCAGAGGGGTGGCAGTTGAACCACAAAAAACCTATACAGGCCCCCAGCATGGCAAACGTGACAACTGTCAGTTCACCGGAACCCTTTAAAAAAGGGATCTGCAGATAGTCTGAGAACACGGCATGACCTGAAAGATAAGCTATTACAGTAAAAGCAATTAAAGCAATAATCATAAGCCCTGTAGCCAGGCCGTCAAGACCGTCGGTAAGATTCACTGCATTGGAAAAACCCACCAGCATAAAAACACCGAAAGGAATATAGAGCATTCCCATATCAAGTACAGGATTCTTGAAGAAAGGAAGGTACAGCAGAGTTGTGTGGTCATTCTTATAAATATAGAGGATAACCATGATAATCGTGGAAACAATCAGCTGACCCCAGAGTTTAAGACCTGAGCGCAGCCCTTCAGAACTTTTTCTTGAGATTTTAAGGTAATCATCGAGAAAACCGAGAATTCCGAAACCAATAAGAGCAATTAATGTTACCCAGGTGTAAAATTCACTCAAGTCCTGCCACATAATGACAGAGAATGTAACAGAGAGAACAATAAGGACTCCACCCATGGTGGGTGTTCCCGCCTTGGAAAGATGAGTCTCAGGTCCGTCATTTCTTACTTCCTGTCCTAATTTCAACTGAGTAAGCATCCGGATTACTCTCGGACCGAACATAAATGAAATGAGGAGTGCTGTCACTGCGGCATAAGCCGAGCGAAAGCTTATATACTTGAATATATTGAAAAAAGAAAAATACTTAACAAGCGGATAAAATATCGCTTCAAACATGTCCCCTCCCGAACATTAACGACCCCCTGCACCGCAGGAAGCCTATTTCAATTTATAAGACGCTTTAAAGTCAGGACTTCAAAACAGACTCACTTGACATGCCCTTTAAAAGAGGAGCGGTCAATCTTTCCAGTTCCATTCCCCGGGACCCTTTCAGGAGAAGAAGATCTCCAGGCTCCACAGTACCCAGTACTTGCTGTTCCAGAATGCGATAGTCGTCGGTACAAAACGCATTCTTTCCACTCAGTCCATACTCCCGGGCTGCGGCCTTCATTTCGGGGCCGAAGAAAAACACCTCGTCCACAGAGCTGTCGGTTAACGCTCTGCCGAGATTACTGTGTGAAGTATGACTCTCTTCACCGAGTTCAAGCATATCGCCCAGCACCAGAAGACGTCTTCCGCCGCTTGGGAGATCCACAAGCATTCTTACCGCAGCCATGACAGAATCAGGATTGGCATTATAACAGTCCTGAATAATGTCAACTTTCCCTTTCAGAATTTCGCTGCGTCCGAATACTGCCGAGAGTTTCCCCAGACCTATTCGAATATGATTCCAGTCTGCCCCCAGACTTCTGCACACAGCTGTTGCAGCCAGTGCATTATTTAGATTATGGATCCCGGGAAGAGCGAGAGTGACGGTACAGTCGGTGAATACCAGTTTCTGCCCTTCCAGGCCCAGATCAATAACTTCAAGCAGCTCAGGTATGGACTTTACTCCAAAACGGAGTGTTTCACCCTGAGCATTTTCAAATAAAACATCAGCAAAGCTCTCATTTTCATAAATAAAAGCCTTCCCGGAGGAATCCTGAAGAGAAAAAATCTTTCTCTTTTCTTCGGCAATGCGTCTCTGACTTCCCAGATACCCTATATGTGCTGTTCCCACATTTGTTATAACAGCCGTATCGGGACGGGCGATATCAACAAGAATATCCATTTCACCTATATGATTGATCCCCATCTCTAAAACGGCATATTCGTACTGCTTGTTCATTCTGAGCACCGTAAGAGGAAGTCCAATTTCGGAATTCAGATTTCCCGGATTCTTATAGGTGCTTCCCATTGTCTCAAGAATAGAGGCGATCATCTCCTTTGTAGTAGTTTTCCCATTACTACCGGTGACTCCTACAACCTTCAGATCCTTAAAAAGCTGCCTATGTCGGGAGGCCAGGATCTGCATATGCTTCAGAGTATCATCTACAGGAAAAAACAGAACATCATAAGCAGAAGCCCAGTCCTGGAGTGTTGCTGTATGATTTTCAGCCCAGACCTTTTCAACCAGAACAGCAGTACTGCCGCCCTCTATTGCAGATTTGATATGAAGATGACCGTCAGTCCGTTCCCCTTTCAGTGGAACAAATAGAGTATCAGGACGAGCATCTCTTGAGTCTATGCAGATATAATGTGGTTCCCGCCACTTATTTCTGTCTCCCAGGAAAAAGCCCTCGGAAAGCTTAAGCAGTTTTGTGACACCGAAAGGTGAGGTCACTGGCCCTCCTTCTGCAGCAGAATTATATCTGACGCAGCCGCTTTCACAAGATCATCGCTCTCTTCTGCCAGAAGCCCCACTCTCAAGGGGGAACTGAAGACGGCAACAGCCGCAAGAGCACGTTTATTCTTCTCTACAAGGTCCAGCTGCTGTTTCTGCAGACTCACAAGGTCCGCCTCCAGCTGCTGATACCGAAAACTCTGCCATACATTCAGACAGAGGAGTGCCGGAAAAAGGACCAGCAGACTGAAGTGCAGTACTTTCCTATACATCAGATTCTCTCCAGAAATCCGAAATTCTGCGGGCCACCCTCAGCTTGGAGCTGCGGGAGGCAGGATTTATAGAGATTTCTTCTGCTGTAGGCACTACGGGCTTACGGGTGACCATATCAACCACTCTGGCTCCGCCGCAGCTGCAGCGGGGCTGTTCGGAAGGACAGATACAGTCCCGGTTTAAATCTCTGAAAAAGTGTTTCACTATCCGGTCTTCCAGAGAGTGAAAAGTAATAACGGCAATCACGCCGCCGGGTTTAAGAGACTTTACCGCACCCCTGAGAACAGAGTGAAGACGTCCCAGTTCATTATTCACGACAATGCGGATAGCCTGAAAGGTTCTGGTGGCGGCGTGTATGCGTCCATGCCTATAGGCTGCAGGAACCGAGTGAGCAACTATATTTGCCAGCTGAGAAGCTGATTTAATAGGCTCTACGGCTCTTTCACGAACTATGGCCTGAGCGATTCTTCTGGAATAGCGCTCTTCTCCGTATTTATAAATAAGATCAGCCAGTTCCTTCTCATCATATTCATTAACCAGAACCTCTGCAGAGAGAGGATTATCCGTATTGAGTCTCATATCAAGAGGTTCATCCTTGGCGAATGTGAATCCTCTACCACTCTCCTCGTAATGAAACATGGAGATACCAAGATCCAGGAGAATTCTGTCAGGCTTATCAAGACCGATCTGATCTTCAAAGTATTCATCAAAATATGTATTAATAAACTGAACCCGATCCCCGAAGGAGGCCAGGCGTTTTTTGGCTTTCTGCTGTATTACAGGATCTGCATCCAGTCCTATCAGGCGGATATCAGGAAAACGGCTCAGAAACTCAAAAGAGTGACCACCCTCACCCATTGTGCAGTCCACAAAAAGCTGGCCCGACTCACTGGGTGCGAGAAACGAACAGACTTCGTCTTTCATTATTGAAAAATGTACAAATTCTTTTTTTGCCATTATAATCCCAGGTCCCCCATACCGGACAGGTTACCCCATCCTTCCTTTACTGACTGAGCACAGGCTTCTTCATACTCTTCGTATACCCGCTCATCCCAGATCTCTATATGATCATCCATACCTATCAGAGAACAGTCTCTTGTCAGATCAACAGACTTCATCAATGAAGGGAGGAGATTAATCCTACCGTTCTTATCTATGGAAATTTCTTCAGCAGGAGCAATCAGTCTTCTGTAGATCATCTGATACTGATCACTAAACAGTGATTTCTTCTCTCTCAAACCTGCTACCAGACGATCCCAGTGTTCTACAGGGAATAACCACAGGCATCTGTCAACGCTCTTCGTAAGAACCAATGACTCAAGAGGAACCTGTGAACGCAGTTTAGCAGGAAGCATCATTCTTCCTTTCTCATCAAGAGTACTGCTATACTGTCCTCGAATTCCCTTGATTTCCACTAATTCCTACTTATCTCCACTTTTTTCCACATAATCCCATAATAGGCACGTAAATTTGGATTGTCAACAGAGATTAAGAAAGTGAATTCCCTAATTATCAAATAGACAGAAAAATACTACACGTATGTTTAGTCAATATACAAAAAAAGACCCCGAAACAATATTCGGGGTAAAAAACGCTGATTTACGCTTCAAGTTTAGTAATCGGTAGATTCTTTTTAAAACATGGGTTACAGAACATTAATAAATCTGCAGCCAGATCCCTCTCAGGACGGCTTTATCAATAATCCTTACGGAAGACCCTGTAATCCAGGAATGGAAAAATATTATCTTTTTTCTCCAGTTTGGTAAGCCATTCTGTCTTAATTGTATTACGGGACAGGGAATCATAAATATAATTGAAATTATGAATATGAGTCTTAATTCGTTTTCTGGCATAGGGTACTGTGGTACCTGCCTTCATGATAAAAGGCCAGTCTGAAGCCTGAGACAGGAGAACCTCACGGGCTGCCTGATTCAGAGTTCTTTCCTTAAGTCCCTTTTCATCGGGAAAACGCTCAACCAGCTCCTGCATTCTTTCGATCAGCTTATGAGTATGTCTATAGATCCAGTCATTGGCACCATCCAGCCATACCTGGCCGTACCCCTTATCTCCCCAGCTTGAGAAAGCAGGTTTTGTCACCTGATTCTGAGGATATACCTTCAGATAGTCTGAGGGAGTCACCAGAGCTATTTCATCAGACTTCTCATGAACCTTGCGAATCAGAGCCTCAAGAAAAAGAGGCCCTTCAAACCACCAGTGGCCGAAAAGTTCAGCATCATAGGGACAGGGAATAATCGGAGTCCGGTCCATATACTGTCCCAGAGTCTCACACTGCTTGATTCTGTTATCAAGAAACAGAGCTGCATGCTCTTTCGCCTTGGCGGCGGCGGCTGCAGGATTATAGATCAGCTTGTTATCGCTTTTATCTGTAATAGCAAAATACTTCAGACCTGTATTTACACGGTTCACACCGCAGTTGATATAAGGACCAATATAATCCAGAGGTCTGTCAAAACCGAGGTCTCTATAGAAATCTCGATACACAGGATCTCCCGGATAACCGTCTGTAGCCGACCAGACCGCTCTGGAGGAGGCTCTGTCCCTTGCAAAGGCATGAACACCATTGGGACAGCTGACAGGTGAATAGAGTCCGTTAACCGGTCTGTCCTCAGAATAGAGAAGACCATGAGCCGAAGACATGAAGTATTCAATACCGAAGGGTTTCAGATATTCCTCGACACCGGGAAAGTAACCGCACTCGGGAAGCCAGATCCCTTTGGGCTGACTTGAAAAAACTCTGTCATGGGATTCAACCCCTGTCAGTATCTGAGCACGGATCATTTCCGGAAGATTCTGATAATGGGGCAGAAAACTGTGGGTTGCGCAGGTTGTTATAATCTCAAGATAACCATGCTCCTGAAAGTATTTGAATTTCTTCAGAATATTGCGTTCGTAAACGTCCTCATACTCTCGAAGAGTCAGAGAATAAAGTTCATGATACATCTGAGCCATCTTATGCTCTTCAGGATTGGAGGCTGTAAAATCAAGCTCCTTCTCTGCAAGCTCCAGAAGCATTGCCAGATGATCCACATAACGCTGCTGCAGCAGATCATCCTGAAGCATATGAGTCAATGTAGGTGAAAGAGATATTGTCACTCGGGCGGGAATACCATCTTCTTCAAGACGGGAAAACATCCGCAGAAGAGGAAGATAGGTCTCCGACAGGGCTTCAAACAGCCAGGCTTCCTCAAGAAAGCGTTCATGCTCAGGATGCCTTACAAAAGGCAGGTGAGCATGGAGTACCAGGGAAATCATCCCCTTTTTATTCTTAAGCTGTTCAATCATTAAGTTGTTCCTCATCCAGCAGATCATGAATAGGAATAATCCTCTGAGGGATCTCCTGATATCCTGAAACACCATGAGTTTCACCGAATTCTGCTGTAAAACCTGAAAGGCGGATCAATTCATCACTGTGGGAATTCCGATTGTCGTGGGAAGCTGTAACATATTCTCTGGTAGTCTCAATAATATTGGAGCGGATAATAAGATAATCCTTCTCCTCAACCAGAGCACGAATCTCCACACAGTACCATGTGTCTTCACTGGGAAGATTTACATAGCGGCGAAAATCGCTGAATTTAATGGGAATATCAAAATAATCCAGAATATTATCTTTTCCGTATTGTTTCGAGTTTAACTCAACCACACGCAGAACAAGACCCTGGAAACCCGGAGTATTCCGTATCTCATCGGCTTTCTTGTCTTCCAGATCCCAGAAGCAGAAAACCCATGAGGGATCTCTCAAAAGAAGTGTGGCGCTAGTTTCATTATAGCGTAGAGGCAGTTCCAGGTCGTCATCCTGACCCAGATCAAGTTCCTCGTCCTGAGAAATGGAGAATTTTCTTGCTTCCATCTGTATAGCCAGATTATTCAGCTCTTCTCTTTCGTTTCTGTCCTCTTCAAAGGCATCAAGCAGGAGACCGATTAAAGTTGATTTATCAACTCCCGGTGTAACCTGTATGTTACCGCGATCAGAAATTTCAAGAAGCTGTTCGTATGAAAAAGAATAAAGACGCTCTTCAGTCATTTACAACCAATCCGTTTTAATGATTGTTTATCGTAAGAAAAATGAAAGGATCATGTCAAGGGGCATGATAAGTAGAAACACCCCTCTGAACTTTCACATCTCAAGGATAAATCCAGTTAAAACTGTTTACAAGAAAGCGTCTTTCCAGTCAATATGTAAGAATGAGGAATTTGATATTTCATGGACATTTCTACCAACCTCCCAGAGAAAACCCATGGACAGGGATAATTGGAGATCAATCGGAAGCCTCACCATTCGGAAACTGGAATGAAAAAATATGCCGTGAAGCCTATGAGGCAAATGCCTACTCACCTCTTTTAGATAAAAACAGCCTTATAGAGAGCTTCTACAACAACTACAGCCATATTTCCTTCAATATGGGCCCCACACTGCTTGACTGGCTGAAGAGCCATTCCGAGCATGTTTATTGCAAAATAATTGAAGCCGACCGTATCAGTGAAGAGGCCCTGGGACAGGGAAATGCACTGGCTCAGGTCTACAACCACATCATACTTCCTCTGGCCTCTGAAAAAGATAAAAAAACACAGATTTACTGGGGCCTTGAAAACTTCCGCAGACATTTCGGCAGAGACTCTGAAGGAATATGGCTGTCGGAAGCTGCCATTAACATGAGCACTGCAGAGGAACTTGTCCGTTCAGGGGTAAAATATACGATATTATCTCCCCATCAGGCAGAAAAAATCCGTTTTGAGAACAACAATCTTGAAGAATCCGCGCAATACGAATCACTCCTATGGCAGAAACCATGGACTCTGAGCACCTATGAAGGACCTCTTACCGTCTTTTTCTATCACCCCGGACTCTCTTCTGATATATCATTCAATCATCTACTGAGGGACGCTGACTACCTTTTCAACAGAGTATGCCGTGAGCTGGATGAGAATAATGCAGAAACCCTGTCAGTAGCAACCGACGGTGAAATATACGGACATCATGAAACTTTGGGCAATATGGGGCTTAGCGCCTTCCTTAATAAGGTTGAAAACTCAGAAGACATCCGGATGGTCAATTATTCATGGCTCTGCAGCAACACAGAAGCCGCTGGAGAGATTTCCCTGAAAGAAGGTGAAGAGGCTCGAGGCAGCTCATGGAGCTGCTCTCACGGAGTCTCACGATGGTACAAGGACTGCGGATGCTCCACAGGAGGACAGGAAGACTGGAACCAGAATTGGAGAGCTCATCTGAGAACCTCTTTAAACAGTCTGGATGAATCGATTGATAGAATTTTTGAACAGGGTATGGCACGCTTGAGCAGAACTGATCCATGGACTGTGAGAAATGATTATATACATGTTCTTACTTCAAATGAAGAACCCGATACCTTTTATAAAAAATATTCAGGAAGAAAAACATCTACAGCTGATAGAAATCATTTTTTCAGACTTCTTGAAGGCCAGAAATATAAGATGCTCATGTACACATCCTGCGGCTGGTTTTTTGCTGACATATCCGGTGTGGAACCCCTGCAGAATCTGATGTATGCAGCCCGCCTGATGGAGCTCTATGCACCCTTTTACTCCTCAAGTCCGGAAAATACCCTTCTGGAGCATCTGGCAGAGGCCCGGAGTAATATCCCGGAGAAGGGAAATGCCGCAGTTCTCTACACTGGAGAAAAAATAATTCGCAAAAAAGATCTTTTTATAACTGCTTTATCCATGATAGTCAGAAACAGCTATGGGATGGCTGTACAGGACGATGGTTTTCTAAAGGGAAAAATCCTGAAAAATCCAGAAAATGTCCTTGAAATCACTAACCCTCTTACAGCAGAAAAATGGACTATTCCCTTCAGAATTGAGGGAGAAGAGCGTCTATTCTCAGGCATCACCCTCTATCCGGGAGAACAGGAACAGAAATACAGCGCTGAAAACCTGAGAAGCAGTGACAAACTTGCTCTCATGAAAGAGCTGTGTCTCCTTGAACTGGAGAGCAAGATGACCATAAGCCGTAAATACAGTGGTATTATCAGCCAGATGGATCAATGGCTCAGGCTCAGACTGCCTGAATCAGAAGATCTGGTAAAATCAGTTGAGGCTCTTCTCCATTATGCCCTGAGAGAGGTAACTTTTCTGATGGCAAGCGGCAACAGTGAAGCCTGGAACTGCTTTCTGGATCTGATCAATAGAAACAGGATATGGAATATATCTCTGCCGGAGGATCTGAACCACTGGCTCAGTTCGGTTCTGGAAGAAGAGCTGCTGAATAAAAGAGAAATAAGGAAAGAGCTTAAAGAGGACCGAGAAGGACTTCTTAAAAAACTTATCATCATACTTTCAGTTCAGAAAGAAAAGAGACAGAGGGGTATCAGCTTCTCCCTTTCCGGAAGAATATATGAAGTTTTTGCAGCAAACAGAACAGGTCTGGCAATTCTTGAATCTGCTGAGGATGAGACGGTATCCGAACTCAAATCACTGCTGAATCTCTCTGACAGTATTCATTTTACTTAATCCGGAAGCTTCTGAAGAACCATCATCATCACATCACCCCAGCCTAATATCTTGACAAGCTTATCTACGGGTTTCTTGATAAATGCCGGTGCATAACCAGCTCCCAGACCGCCCCAGGTCCTGATTTTCTTAACGGCAAAACCGTTATCTTCAGCCAGGCGCCGGAGAGTTTTTTTAGAAAAAAGGCAGAGATGATCTGCAATTGCAGACCGCCATTTAGACTGAAAAAGCCGTGCCTGAAATCCATCACTGTTAGGTGTGGCACAAAGATAGTACCCCCCGGGTTCAAGAACTCTGTGAATCTCCTGTAAAAACTGATCGGGTCTGTTAATATGCTCGATAACATGAGAACTGTGAACAAAATAAAAGCTCTCATCCTCAAATTCAGCCTCATCAAGAGTTCCTGTAAAGATATCGATCTCATAATGAAGGTTGCCGAATGCGGCCGCCTCCCGGCAGACCTCGACTCCCCTGGCCTTCCATCCTCTTTTATTCAGATAGTCTCCCAGGCGGCCGGTAGCACAGCCGATATCAAGAAAAGTCTTTCTCTCTTTTTCAAGACTGTTCCATCTGAAAAATCCAATATCCTTCAGACCCAGAAGCATAAGCTCAAGAAATCCGGCCTCATTCTGGCTCTCATATGAAAAATATTCATTATCATAGCGCTGAATAATATCCTCAACTTGAGGCTGTGGGTTCTGCAGAATAAGAGAACAGCGGCTGCAGCGCTGCCACCGGGTATGATCGCTCTGCCAATGAGGCCTGAACTGATCTTCTCCGCAGCAGGGACATTCTATAAAAGTACTGTTTTCTGAAGAATCAGGTGTTTTGGAAAATGTTTTAAAACTCATCTGAAGACCTGGAGCTGAAAGGACCTGGAACCTTCGTTTCCGTGTATATCCGTTACAGAGATCTCAAGGAGTGCCTGACCTGAAGTGAGTATGATCTCTCCCAGACTGAGATAGGAGGGCATAGAAAAAACAGAGTCCAGTGTTTTACCGTCCTTAAAAACCCGCTGGGCGTCCTTAAGGACAAGTGCATCCAGTTCACGCTCAAGAAGCAGAGAACCCAGATTATAGAGAGCATAACTGTATGGCATCTGTATCACAGCTCTGTTTGTCATATCTACAGCTTTAACAAATACCTCATAATTTCCCACAGGCATAGATCTGTCTTTCATTCCGCCCATCAGTTCAAAAGATCTATCTCCATCCATAAGAATCACAGATTTTATAAGTGGGATGACCGAATCATCAGGAACAGGAAGGAGGATCATAGGATTAACCAGCTGATTCAGATGAGCATCTCTTATGTAGAAATAACAGGTAGAGAATTCATTATCCTCAGAAGGAGCCTTCAGATATTCACCGGCAGAGAGCCTGTTACGATCCTGCCTTGCCTCGGAAGGACTTATTCCTGAATAGATGGATTGAAAACCGTTTTCATGCTCCAGAACCAGCATAGAGTCCCCTTCTCCCGGAAGGGCCCCATAGGCTTCGGGGACATACCTGAAGATTGTCTCTCCATAGTCATAGGGCCGCATTGAATCATAGCCTTCAAATACCAGACCTGACTGTACTGTCCCAGATCTTTCTTCAAGAAATGAACTGGTCATATACTCAATGTCCACAGGCCACTGCAGAGCATAGGCGGCATAGGAGAGAACGAATAAAACTGTGATCAGAATCTTATGCTTCATCACATCTCCTGTCTGTTTAACATCATAATATTATCATTCATGCTGAATATCAGATCGGCAGCATTGATTTGAAATGAAGCTGGAAAATACTCGGTTTTATTCTCAAATAAAACTGTACCTTCTGGAGAAAAGCTCTTTAAAGTATACAGGATATCCCCTCCTGAACCTTTACTTCGGCTCAAAACATAGATCAAACTGCCCTCTTTATCATGAGTCATGGTTATAAAAGAATCCTCTACAGGAATCAGCAGAGGAGGACTGTCATCTGTATACTGAAGAAGTCCATCTTCCTGTTCAACCCAGAGATAGACGGCGTCATCAGAGTAATACATCTTCACTGGTCTTCTATATTGACTATCCAGTGTTACCTGACTCAGCAGCTGAGGATTCTCACCCAGAGTATATGTTCTCAAATACTGATTCCTCAGGCCTGAAATAATGGCCATACGGCTGGAGTCTTCAGAAACTGCCACCCCATAAACAACATGATCCCCTTCAGCAGGATAAACAGGATACTCCGTAATATCTCCTGTTTCTGCTATGAGACTCACTGTTCCGTCAAGAGAACCTACTGCAGTAAAATCATCGTTCCATGCAAGGGAAGTAATAGGCGCCAGCCCCTTCCAGGACCAGAGAATACTGCCTGTCTTATCAAATTCTTCAATAAAGGCTGAGCCGTAATCTACAGAGAAATAGCGTTCTCCCAGTACCAGAGGAGAACTGTCAGTTATAGCAATGGCATAGGAGTAGGCTCCGAACTCCTTCAGATACAAAGTATCACCTTCCTTATAGAAAGCATGAGTTGAAGAGATAGAACCTTTGAAATCCGGTTCCGACAGAAAATTATTTCCGGATTCAGATCCCAACACAGCCTTATACTTTCCCTGATTAATAACAACTACTTCATCCAAAGGAGTATCTGAAGGATTTAATCCCTCAAAGGGTTCACAATAGGCTGCTGTCCAAACCATTTCTGTACCGCCTTCCCATGGAAACATAAAATAATACAGAGTAAAAAAGATAATGATCAGTGGAAGGAAAAACGTTTTATTCATGTGCCTTCTTTGAATGCTTGATTAGAAAAATATATTATACTATGAATAAAGTCTGGTCAAACTGACCGCTAAAAAACGCAATAAGGATTATATGCCCATGAACATGGAAGAACTGATGGAAAAAGCCAGAGCCGCAGCAGAATTCTCATACTCTCCCTATTCCAAATTCAGAGTCGGTGCAGCCCTCCTCTGCAAAAACGGAGAAGTAATTACCGGTACCAATATAGAGAACAGATCATTCGGCCTGACAGTATGTGCAGAAAGAAATGCCCTGGGAACTGCTCTTGGAAAGGGTATCACTGAGTTTGAGGCTCTGGCTGTATCCTGTCCTGATGCAGATTATGCTGTATCACCCTGCGGAGCCTGCCGCCAGGTTATAAGTGAGTTTACAACGGATGATTTCCCTATCTCTTTTCAGGGGGATAAAGGTGAAGTGGTTAACAGAACGATGTCTGAACTCTTCCCGGATAATGCATTGAATGAGTTGAAAGACTGATTATTTAGAAAGGCGTTTGATGCGGGCTGCATTTTCAGTCTGCTTGGCGTCACTTTCCATTTTCTGCTTCCAAATATCAATTTTCTTCTTGAGCTCTTCAATTTCTCGTTTCTGATTAGTCAGTGTAAAAAAACGTTTGAGTGCCGACAGATAATTGATGGCTGCTTTAAAATCATCCATTCTGTTTGTGGAGAGCTCATATTTCATCCTGTAGCTGTCAGCAGCACCCTGCAGGAGTCTGCATGTAAGACGAAAATGCTCCACCCGCTCTCTGAAACCTTCAGATCTTGGATCCATTCCAGGGACGAATTTCTTCAGATCAATGACATTCTTACAGAGAGTAGCCAGACGCCCTTCCATCTCAATAATTGACCACTTCCATTTTGAATTTTCCCCAAAGCCGTCTTTAACCATCTGAATGGAAAAACCAAGCTTTCTTA
The DNA here is from genome assembly GCF_003346715.1 of Oceanispirochaeta sp. M1. NCBI lineage: Bacteria > Pseudomonadati > Spirochaetota > Spirochaetia > Spirochaetales > Spirochaetaceae > Oceanispirochaeta > Oceanispirochaeta sp. M1. The sequence continues at coordinate 7,165 of NZ_QQPQ01000013.1, read as the reverse complement.
TAAGTTTATAGCGGCTTTCTTCCGGATAGTCCTGAACCTTATCGATCCTGTCTGAATACTCAGAATAAGCTACATCAAGATAATCTGAAAAAACATCTTCAAGATAGATAATTATCTTATAGCTGACCTTACGTGCATCATTGAGGAAATTTTCATTTTTAATTCCAAGTAGATCGAGGGAAAGCTGATTCATCAGCAGATAATTAGACAGCATCAGCAGATTTTCTTCCGCCAGCTGTATCTTCTGAAAAGATGCATCATCACTTGAGGCGTTGATAATAGCCTGAATTTTCTTTTCCTGGGCCAGGATATTGTCTATTCCTGTTTTATATTCTCGTATTTTTTCAAAATAACGGGTTCGAGCTTCTTCACTGACTTTAGCCATTCAACACACCTTCAAACTGATGCACTTCTGAGCAATTCTTCTGCATGGCTGATAGAGGCATTCCCCTCACTGTCACCAGACAACATTCTTGCTATCTCAGAAACCTTCTGACCATTCTCCAGGGCGAATAAATCCGTCAGAGTCCGGTTTTCACGTTCAGTTTTCTGAACTTTTATATGATTATCGGCATAAACCGCTATCGACGCAAGGTGAGTTATACATAATATCTGGTGAAAACCCGCCAGTTTCTTCATATGCCTGCCAATGGAGGAACCGACCTCTCCGCCTATTCCTGCGTCAATTTCATCAAAAACAAGTATAGGAATCTGGTCCGTACCGGCTAATGCCGATTTAATACCAAGCATCACTCTGGAGAGTTCACCACCCGAAGCAACATCTTTCAAAGGCTTCAAAGGTTCTCCTTTATTTGCAGTAAACAGGAATTCCACCCTGTCCAGACCGTTCAGACCGCAGAGAGCCTGTCCCTGCTCTCCTGTCTTCTGCGTGATACCCACTGAGAAGACAGATGAGGGCATACCCAGAGATTTGATAACAAGCTCAACAGACTTCTCAAGAACACTTCCTGCTCTTTTCCTCTCTTCCGAGAGAGTACGGGCTTTACCTATCAGCTCTTCTTCAAGAGCATCACGCTCCTTGTTGAGTTCCCCAAGACGATCAGTACTGTTATCAAGCTGATCCAGTTTGACCCTGCACTCTTCCAGATGACTCTGTACTTCAGTAACACCGGGACCATACTTACGACAAATCTTTTTTATTATGGCAAGGCGATCTTCAAGAGTCTCCTTTTCCCCGGGAGAAAAGCTCAATTCATCATTCAGTGATGCAATAGAATCAGTAATATCCTCAAGTTCATAAAAAGCATTGGAGAAACGATCTTTCAATTCTCTGCTGCCAGGATCCATATCGCTGAGTTTTTCCAGCAGATCCAGCCCTCTTCTGAGAGATGCCAGTGAGCCTCCCCTGTTTTCGGGAAGCAGAGACAATAGTGAATCTACGGTTCCATAGAGCTGTTCCGACTGCTCCATACGACTGAGAGAATTACGGATTTCATCCTCTTCACCATCCTTCAGAGCAGCGTCTTCTATCTCTTCTATAGAATGGTTCAGCAGCTCGGTCTCTTTTTCTATATCATTCAGGGCCTCTTTCAGGGCTCCGATTTCTTCAGTTTTATCTTTAAGACTGTTGAAGAGTGCCTGCACAGCACGGTTATCATCCTCAAGTTTTCCGCTTTTATCCAGAAAACGGCGGTGCTGGTCAATATAAAAGAGAGACTGGTGATCATGCTGACCATGAATATCCACAAGTAGCTTTCCAAGTTCACTCAACTCTGCAAGCGTAAAGGGTCTGGACTGAATATAGACGCCACCCCGGCCGCTGGTTCTGATCTTCCTTCTTAAAATAAGGCTGTCTTCAGAGGCATCCAGATCATGGTCTTTAAGCCATTCTTTTACATCAGGACTCTCCACAGTGAATACCGCGGTAACTTCGGCTTCATCACAGCCTGTTCTTACAGCCGAATTATCAGCTTTGGAGCCCAGAACAAGACCCAGGGCACCTATAAGAACCGATTTACCTGCTCCGGTTTCACCTGTCAGAATATTAAGTCCTTTTTGGAACTGGACAGTAGTCTCGTCAATAAGTGCAAAGTTTCTGATATGAAGCTCTTCAATCACGAGGTCCTCCTTTCCAGTCCAGTTTCTTTCGAACTACTTCATAAAAATTCATTTTTTTAAAACTCAGGATATCAGCACTGTAGTGATGTTTCTTTGTAATAACCTCATCTCCCGGCAGCAGAGGAATAACATCCTGACCATCAAGAGTAAGCACAAGACTGGTTCGCTGCTGTCTGTTTACAAAAACAGTTACTTCCTCATCAGCAGGAATCACCAGAGGCCTGTTTGACAATGTGAAAGGGTTGATGGGGTTTACTATCACTGCAGATAGCTCCGGATGAATAATAGGCCCACCGGCAGCCATGGAATAGGCTGTTGATCCCGTGGCTGTAGCCAGGATGATTCCATCAGCCCTGTATTCAATGACTTCCTGGTTGGAGATACTCACCTTGAGATTAACAATTTTAGCCATACCCGTAGATGTAATGACACAGTCATTGAGACAACAATGATACCCCAATATTTCTCCATCCCTTTTCAGGGCGGTATTGAGCATTATTCTGTGACTGATCCCCATCTTACCCATTTGAAACAGATCAAAAGCCAGAAGCCATTCATCCGGATTGACTTCTGCCAGAAAACCGAAAGTTCCCAGATTCACAGCAAGAATGGGCATGTCCATCCCGGCACATAGACGAGCACTGTATAAAACCGTACCATCCCCGCCCAGAACGATGGCAAGATCAGCTTTAACAGCAGAAAAATCACCGGGACTGCCTTCAAAACAGTGTTCGGAAATTATAATATCATGCTTATTCATATAAGCAATGATCTCCTCCCTCAGTCCGGAAGCTCTGTTTTTTGATAAATTTGTTATTATAAGGACACTTTTTACGGAAGCCATATAGTTCCTTTTACTTATTCAGTCTCAAAACCATCAGGGCAATGTAGCCAGGATTCTTGAAATAGTCTCACTGTTGGTTTTCCCTAAAGAAGGATACAGAGGAAAGAGGATACAGTTTAGAATAAGGGTCTCGGCGACAGGACATACAATCATATCACCCAGTTCCTCTTCCAGACAGCAGCCACGGAATGCCAATGTTGTTTCCACATTCTTTTTCTGTGCATACTTCTGTATTTCCTGTCTGTTTCCTTTCACAAGCACAGGAAAAGAAGCATGGATAATTTTCTCATCACTGTTATTAACAAGAGTTCCATGCTTTCCCTTACGAAGTGCTGATAAGAATAACTGATGTAATTCATCCCGTAATTCAAAGTTTTTGTCAAATTCTTTCATCATGCTGAAACCAAGAGCCGCATTCATGTCTGAAAGCAGGACCGTATCATCCAGAAGTTCTATCTCTAAGGTTACTGCATCACTGAGTTCCTTATTCCTGGCCATTAAAGATGAGCCGCCACCGGTAGTTAAAAGATCCTGAGGCTCCATTCTCATTAAGACAAGATCCCCAGTGGATCCTGCAGGTATATCTGAAACAGAAGAACCGTAGTTCTGAGTGATGTCCTCAATAAGTACCACTCCCGGATTCTCCCACTCTGAAAAATCCCAGTGATAACCAAATACACCCATAATGACAATGGCAGCGGTATTCTCATTGCTCTTATCCAGAAAATCATCAAGATCCGGAACCGCAGTTGTTACATTTACATCCACAAAAACAGGCTTCAGATCCAGTTTTTTTATAACATGGAGATATGTGTCAGGCACCAGAGGAGAGAGTACAACTTCTTTTCCAGCTTCAAGATTCAGGGCCTTAAAACAGATTTCAACCGCCCGTTCATACTCACGAAGTAAAAAGGCGGACTTGGTTCCGCAATACTGATTAAGGAGTTCCTGCAGCTGCTCTGAATACATCCCGGGACCTATATGATCCGAGACCATACAGCTGAGAACTGAGTCCATTTCTTTTCTTCTTATGGAGGGTCTGAATACAGGAATAGACATGATTATCGGTTTACGAGGCTTATCTGCTGTAATTCAGCGGGATCAAAAAGACGCCTGATATCCAGAATAATAAGATATCCATCATCCTGATGTATAACACCCTGAATATACTCGGTACCTATACCGGTAATCATCTGAGGTGGAGGCTGAATTTTCCCCTTATCAATTGAAACGACTCTAAGCACCTTGTCGATTATAATACCGAGCTGCATACCATCCAGATTGATGATAATAAAACCGCTGAGAAGAGCATCATCTTCGGAAAGTTCAGCTTTTTGCAGGTGGAATCTCTTATGGAGATTAATGATAGGTATTATATCGCCCCTGAGATTAAAGATACCCTCAACGTATGCCGGGGCATTAGGTATATCACGGACTTCCTGAATGCTGTATATCTCTTTAACATCCATAATATTGATACCATAGTTTTCAACACCAAGTTGAAAAGTGACCATCTGTAAAGTTGTATCTGCCATTAAAATCTCCCCTCCTCATTATGTTCTATTCTCATTTGAAAATCAATGACTTAAATCATTCAAAATATTATCGATATACTGATAAAGCTTACGGCAGCCAATGCGAAGATTTTCTTTAAAATCAGTTCTCATCTCTGCATCAGCATTATCAGTGATTACTCTCCAACTAAAGTGTCGAACCATGCGAAGCTCCGCAAAACGACACAAACTGTAACTCTCCATACTGCAGACATCTGCCTTTTTTCCCAATTCCACTCTCATATGTCTATTCTCAATTCCAGTGGAGACCTCTATAAGACTTGCTGTTCTGATTTGATCATTTTCACCAGGATCATCAAAATATACATCCCGTTTACCATCCCTGCAGACTCTTGAGATTCTGATGATTTCTCCAATATCATATTCATTTGAAAGAGAGGCACAACTGCCACTATCAATAATAATATCTGCCACTCCGTATTGCTTATCATAATATGTCAAGGCAGTTTCAAGTTCAAAGCCACACTGTAGAATATCTAATTGAAATCTCTTTTTTATTATCCTTGCAAATCGATAAACTGAATCTGTATCAGTTTCTACTGCCGAGAAGACCTCTCTTGCACAGTGATATTCCTTCAGCATAGGAGTTATAATTAAAATTCTCATATTACAGCTCCTTAATTTAATACATTATACACTCTGTCATATGAAGAAAAAGAATTGATTATTTTTTTTTATATCTTATTTCGCAACACACTGTAGAAGTAGATATATTCTCCACTTGGTTATTCTCATTAATACAATAGCCTGATTATTCTATTTGTCATATTCGTTATTCGCATGTAAAATGGCTCATATAAATGAATAAGGAGATTTTTTTGAAGATTAAATCTGTTTTACGTATTTTTGTCCCACTTTCAATTGTTGCAATTTTGTTTCTAATTATTTCTTTCAGCACAAGGAAAGATGAGCTAAACAGGCGGGTATCAAAAAAACTATTCCAAATTGGAATGGACCCGAAAATTAAAACCGAACAGGTGATAACACCTGATGAGATGCCATCCCTACCCAACATAATTATCATTTTGGTAGATGATCTGGGGTATGGAGATATTGGAAGCTACGGTAGTACGGCAATACAAACACCATATCTGGATCGAATGGCAGAAGAAGGTATGCAATTTACAGACTTTTATTGCAGTAGTCCCCTCTGCTCTCCATCAAGAGCTGGATTGTTAACTGGTCGCTACCCCTTAAGAAGTGGTTTAACATTCCCTCTTCAACCTGGTAAAGATACGTTCACAAGAAAACTTGTCAAAGAGGCAGCTTATGCTATGGGTGTTCTTGGTGTTGTTGATATGAAGAATGCAAAAAATCTAGTCAAAGGTCTTCCTCAATCGGAAATAACAATTGCCGAAGCACTCAAGATTCAAGGTTATACTACAGCTGCAATCGGAAAATGGCATCTCGGAGACTTTGTAGTAGACATGGAACATCATCCATATAATCATGGATTCGACTCATTTGTCGGATTCAATGCTTCCAATGACGACTGGCCAGCCTCATTTTGGGTAGAAGATAAGCAAATAGTAGAAGATATTGCCCTTAATCAGGGTGAATATACAGAACGTTTTACCGACGAAGCTATAAAATTTATAAATAACTCAGGTGATAAGCCTTTTTTTATCTACCTCGCTCATAAGGATCCGCATCAACCATGCATACCATCAGAAAAGTTTGCAGGACTCTCTGATGCAGGAGCTCATGGTGACACTATAATGGAATTGGATTGGAACACGGGTAGGATATTTGAGCAATTAAAGGACCTGGGAATAGACGATGAAACCCTGGTGATTTTCACAAGTGACAACGGTCCCTGGTTTGACGGCAGTTCAGGTGGACTAAGAGGACGAAAGGGAGAAACCTTTGCAGGCGGATTTAGAGTACCGATGATAGTTCGTTGGCCTGGTACCGTACCTGCCGGAACAGTTAACAGAAATCCTTCCAGCAATCTGGATATATTCCCCACCTTAATGGAGTTGACAGGACTCACACTTCCTTCGGACCGGATTATTGATGGCCGTGACCTCAGTGATGAGTTCAAAGGCGCGACTACTGCCGATCCCAAGGCAATATACTTTTTTCATTACAACGAAGTTGAGGCGGTCCGTGTTGATAATTGGAAATATATCCGTAGTACAAATACCCGATCATGGCCCATACCCATGGATAAAAAAAACTCTCTGTTTGGTAAACTTGCAGGTGGAGCGGATTACAAACCCGAGGGTAGCAATGAATCAGTACCCACACTGGCTAAATGGCCCATGCTTTATAATATGGATACTGATCCCGAAGAGAACTACAATTTAAGCGACAGAAAACCAAAGATTCAGAAAAATCTTAATGAGCAGATAGAAAATTTTGAAGCTGATTTCTTTAAGAATCCAAGAGGATGGATAGACTAGTACAAGCAATAGAATTACAGCTTCTGTAACTGAAAATAGCATCCGTTACAGAGGCTGGCGTCTACAGTCCCCTCACATCCAAGTAGGTACGGCCTACTTCATGCGCAAAAAAAAGCCCCAGTCCGAAGACTGGGGCTTAATTAAACTGGCGACGACCTACTCTCCCACCTTGGCAGTACCATCGGCGCGATTGAGCTTGACTTCCGTGTTCGGGATGGGAACGGGTATAACCTCAATGCTAAAATCACCAGATTGCAGGGATA